>JAKQBU010000599.1 GCA_029573975.1 Planctomycetota bacterium | reverse complement strand
TCCGGATGGTTGCCGCCAATGGCGCCTCCCCATGAATACGGGGCAACAAACATGTCGATCTGCGACGAAAGCGGCACATTGACCGTGAAATCAAAATCACTATCCATCGGAGCTACGACACCGCCGAAGCTGGCGCCCAGGTTAAAGGTTCCGCTTACTTCACCAAGCATGGCATAAACGGTACCCATGGCATACCCGGAAGATACTGGAAGTCCAGCCACCAACGTCTGATTACCATCCGCCGTGACATACATTTCAATATCACCAATCTCGGACAGTACCCCGCCGGCAAACCAGGCAGGCAGTCCGGCCAGACCATAGAGATCCACGGCAACCTGCATGGCGGAGCCATCATCGATAGCCACCACACCTTCGGTGTCCAATTCCGCATAGATGTCACTGCTGGCGGCAATACTGCCGATGGTATCATTGGCATACACATAGGCTTCAATATCTTCATGCAGAGAAAGCATGTATCCAAAGTTATCCACACCGACATCCTGCCCCAGTGTAACATACAGAGCACCTTCGGCAATCACACCGCCGGTCAGGTTGTCCAGACCATACAGATACAGGTTCAAGTCCAGATTATCTTCATCGGTCTTCAAAGCTCCATCCAGATCCGACGGTTGATTATCGAGAATCGGTGTGCTGCTGATAATATCACAGGCCAGGCTGGTCCCGTTCGCGGCGTTATAGGTCGCCAGGAAGGCCGTCTGTTCACCCATCGATGTGGTACTGAGAGCATTCGTCTGGCTAACTACCACGGTTCCGAGATCGCCGCCATCCATGTCAACATACAAGTCAACATAACCATCTTCATTGGTATCGATGATAAACACCTCATCGATATCTACTTCCGCGTTGGTATTGGTATAGGTTTCCAGATAAAACTCATAGTATTCAAACATGGTAATCCGGTCCACCGTCACGCCGGTAGTCGTCACCGCACCGGCAACAAACTCCATCAGCATGGCACCATCAGCATAATCATCCCAGATATCGAATTCGATCGGTTCGTCTTCTTCATCATTATTCTCATACAGATAGAAGCTGACACCATCGACACCATCTACGGCACCCAGGACAATATTTCCGGTAATGGCAGTACCACCAATGTCAACATAAGTATCACCAGTACCGCCGATAAAGATATCCGCCGATACCACACCATAGCTGCTCCAAATGTAATCCGTATCGCCGCCGATCATAATCACGCCGGAACCGCCGATGTTGCCATATTGGGAATATACACCATCGGTCATATTGCCGGATACAGCGATAAAGCTATCCGCGGCACCTACGATATTGCCATAGGCATCGAAACTCCCCATATTGCCGCCGACCGTTAGCGTACCAGTCATATCGCCGGTCATCGCCAGCAAACCGCCATCCACTCCATAGTAGCCCTGCCCAACATCCACATTACCGGCGTTCCCATCTACTACGATATCACCTGTCCAGTCACCATAGATAATGATATTCCCGATAGCACCATCTAAACCGCTATCCAGAACATCGTCCGAGGTAATTGTACCGGCAAAGTTTCCGTTGGCATCCAGCCAGGCCTGAGCGGCAGCCGTGTCAGCAAACGCACCGTTTTGATCAATGTAATCCTCAATCGTGCGGCCGATGGTAACATTCCCGATGTTGTTCGCATAAATGCTGCCCAGAGCGGAAACATTGCCCGTGATGATTACCGAGGAAAGATTTTCCGCCGTAATCGCCCAGGTCAGATCGCCGTCAATAAAGACCGAACCGCTGTCATTCACGGTACCGGTAATATCCGTAATCGCTCCGCCGGAAACCGTCACCAGGAAGGATTCCACCGAGGTAGCATTCAGCACTAGCGGATTTCCGTTGATGCCGGCCAGACCGGTCGCCGTACCAAAAGCAAAGCTAATATCCTGCGAGCTGGATACCGGCAGCGTGAACACAGTCCCATCCGCCGGGGCGCCAAAGGTAATCGCGCCACCGCCCAAATCTTCGAATACCGCTTCCATCTCAGCCAATGTCGGATCATCTACACCCGTCACCGAACCGGCGGAAAACGCCGTCAAGGGCGAGGTCGCCGAATCCGTTACTACGATCGGACCCTGGACATTCCCTTCGGCAATCAAAGCCGTCAGCGTACCGGTATCGATGATGTTGATACTGCCTTCCACCGTTACCGTGCCCAGTACATCGGCGTTATTGGCAACCGAATCCGGAGTGAAATTCAGCGAATTCAGGTTAAACGCGGCGGCATACGGCTCACTGTTATCCCCTTCGGGATCATTAATCACCTCAGTGGTCAACGCCAGGTCAATGGCACCGGTCGCCAGCGCCGCACCGGCATCCCAGTTATCGATGGTAATATCAATTATCTGGTTGTCGGCATCAAAGGTATAACCATAGGTCGCCCCAGCAGCCGCATTCAGCTCAAACAGAACGCTGTTGTTGGATCCGTTATAATTTCCATAAATAAACTGGGTAACCGGGCTGGCTGTGGTTGCCGCACCGGCGGTAATAATACCGCTGATATCCGCACCCACTACCAGATCAATATCACCGCCTGCGGTAATATTGCCCGTCACGTTACCGGCATCAACTTCAAATCCGGCATCATCCGCGGAATCCAGCACCGCCACCTGATCGATGTCACCATTGGTAGCCTCGATGGTCGCGGAGATTATGGCTTCCACGGTATTGACCGAACCAATACTGCCTTGCAGCGAGGTAATGGTCCCGCCGATCTGGCCTTCACCCGCTGTGGTATCCGTAGCGGAAACCACTCCGATATTGCCGCCCGCGGTAATGTCGGCATCGATACCAATCGAGCCGCCAGCCATTACCGAACCAATAGTTCCATTGGTCGCGGTAATGATCACCAGGGTGTTCACATCCGCGCCGCCGGCATCGGTATCGAAGTCACCGATATTGGCAGTCGATTCCACTTTGGTGATGCTGCCGCCGGCCGCTATGGTTACCGAATTGGCAACGACATTACCCGCCACCGCAATCGTCCCGATGTTGCCGGTGGCATTGACCGCACCGATATTGCCGGTCGGCGCGGTAGCCTGAATGGTCACCGTGCTGCCGTCCGTATCACCGCCGATCACTCCATCCACTTTCACATCACCGATGCTGCCGGTCGAGGCGGTAATATCAATACTCGCCGCCACACCATCATCGACCAGGGTATCCGCATCGCCGTCATCGCAGTTACCGACGTTGCCATCCACTTCGATATCCCCGATGCTGGTCGCCCGGATATTTCCGAGCACATCACCCGCGATGAAGATATCATCAATGGATCCGGTAGCGGTCAAAGTCGCCACATCGCCCGAATCACCCAGGTCGCCCACGAAACCCGCGGACGCATCACCCAGGTACACATTGCTGAGCGAACCATTGACCGAAACAATGGCACCGCCGTTGATGGCATACGCCGTGGCACTGTTCGCCACATCGCTGTTGCTCTTCAGAATCAGGTCACCGGCCTTGCCGCCGCCTGCTACATTAATAGTCAGACTGGCTTCCACCCAGCCGAATTCAATATCTTCACCGGCCGCCACACTAATGGTCCCGCCGACGCCGCCTTCCACTACCACGTTATTAATGGTAATGTCCGAATCGCCGCCAATGTCCGTGAAGGAACCTTCCACATACAGAGTGCCAATCGTAATGGCCGAAGCCGCATTGAGCGCCGTCAGGGTAATCGGAGCATCATAGACATCCACATCCGGATCCCAGAAGAGCTGCTCCACACCGGTATCGGCCCGGCTGGTAATATAAATGCTGGTTCCGGCAGATGTTCCTTCCAGATTATTGATTTCCAGGGTCGGATTGCCGCCGTTGCCGTCAAAGACCAGTTCCGCCGATACACCAGCGGCAGCCGTCGGTTCCGTCGGGGAGGTCGGAGTTCCGCTAATGGCCCATACCGCATAGCTGTAGCCATCGGAAATGAAGGTCGCCAGCGGCGAACCAGGTACCGCCACACCGGCCGTTACGGTCGCTTCGATAATCCCGTTGCCGGCATCAACCAGATCGATATCGCCCGAAGCCGTAATCGTGCCTTCAATATCCTCACCGGCCAGACCGCCCGAACGAATCGTATTAATATTTACCGCCGCAATGGTGGCATTAATCCCATCGCCGACCGTAATGGTTCCAATATTACCCGTCCCATCCACATCGGCATCGGAGGCCGTAATCGTCGTACCGGCCAGAATCGCGCCGGTTACGGCAATGGAGGTAATATCATCCTCGGCACTGATAGCCGAACCATCGATATCACCGCCGACCACAATCGACGCAATGTTGCCGACACCGGCGATCACATTTCCGCTCAGATCACCCAGCAGAGCCGTTATCGTCCCGGAAATCGCGCCATTGGTGGACACGATACTGCCGCTGATTTCGTTTTGGGCGGTAATATTCGCCGCTATCACGCCATCGGCCACCGTAATGTTGCCCGTGATATCATTTCCGGCCGCTACCGTAGCCCCGGCAGCAATGTCGCCGGTAGCCACCGCTACCGCACCCGAAAGATCGTTACCGGCCTGGACTACGCCCGTGGCGGCAATCCCGTCGGTTATCGCAATCGCACCCGTAATATCATTGTCGGCGATAATGGTTCCGGCCAGACCGTCATCCGCCACCGTCACCGCACCAACATCGTTCCCGGCCGTAATTAAACCGGTTGCCGTTACCCCGCCATCCAGCACAACCACAGCCGTAACATCGCCGGCTACCGCCCGGACCGTACCGGACAAACCACCATCCGCGATGGTGACACCGCCCAGGATGTCATTCCCGGCCCGCACAATACCGGTTGTCGAAGTACCGCCGGCGGCAATACCGCCTTCGTTAATCGCAATCGCACCGGTTATATCATGACCGGCCAGAATCGCACCGGTCGCGGTAATTCCATCATCAATCGTCACGGCGCCAATATCACCGGCAGCGGCATTCGGCGCAAAAATCGTTCCGGATAAAGTTCCGTCATCATCCGCATCCGCATCGCCAATAACAATTGCACCGGTAATAGCACCCGTAAGGGCTTCGATGGTTCCGGACATCCCATCATCGGTTACCGTAATCGCGCCGCTGATGTTGCCCGTGGTCGCCCGGACCGTACCGGACAAGCCGCCGGCCGTTACCGTCACCGCTCCCGAAATACCGCCGGCCGTGGCAATAATATTACCCGACATGCCGCCGGCCGTAATATCAATAGCCCCGGAAATCCCGCCCGCCGTGGCCGTAATGGCACCGGATACGCCGCCGGCACTCACCGCTATATTCGAACCAATCCCGCCGGCTGTCGCGGTAATGGCACCCGCCACACCCACGCCGCCGATGGTCAGCGTATCACCCGCGGCAAATCCGCCGGTGGTCGCTACCAGACTTCCCGCCGCGGTAATACCGCCGGTAATCGTTTCCGCATTGTCACCGGAATTAAAACCGGTTCCCGCGGTAATGGCCGTACTCAGGGTCCCGCCGATATCCAGGTCGTTCACGGCACCGGCCGCATTGATATCCGTGCTTACATTGCCGGTCACATCCAGATCACCCAGATTCCCGTCAATGTTAAAAGCGGTACCGGATACATTCGTCCCAGCCACCACCGCGGCTACATGCGCCAGATTGGTACCGGCATCCCCATCCGAGGTGGTAATCCCGCCGGTAATCGCACCCGCTGTTGCCTGAATGGCCCCGCTGATGGCACCATTGGTGGCCGCACCCGTTGTCCGGATCAGGCCGGAAATGTCGCCGGTCGTTGCCGTAATACTTGTTTGAATATCATCCGCCGTAATCGCTCCGCTGATCCCGCTGCCGCCGACAATCGCCCCGGTAATCGAACCGGTCGCCGTGATCGCGCCGCTGATCGTCGTGGCACTGGTAATCGCCGAGGTAATATCACCGGTAACGTTAATAGCTCCGGCAATACCGCCCGTGGTGGTATCAAACGTATCGCCGCCGCCGACGCCCAGATCACCGCCGATGGTAATCGTGGTTGTCGCCGCCGTCGCACCCACCGCTACGTTACCCGTTACATCGCCGCCGATCTGCCAGGCTCCGGTGGCGGTGCCGTCCATGGTAATCGCACCCACATCATCCGCAACCGTCAAGGCCCCGGTAAAGGATCCGGTCCCGGTACCGCCGTCGGTAACGGTCAGAGCCGTCAGCACCGAATTGGCATTATCCAGCGTAATCGAACCGGTCACATCACCGCCGCTGGCCGCCACATTCGCATTGCCCGGATCCGCACCATCCAGATGCGCTACTCCTTCGGCCCACAACCCAGCCCCAGCGTCACCCGGATTAACACCCGTCGCCAGCGTCAGTTGAACCGTTGCACCATCGGTGATCAGTATGCCGCCCGTGCCGCTCAGAGCATCACTGGCCTGCAGGGACACCGCACCGGCTGTACCGCAATTGATGACAAAGGTATCCAGTGCATTGGCTGCCCCGCCGTCGGTAACCGTCACGTCCACCGCGGTGGCACCGGCATTGTACAATACCCCAACACCCGTAGCCGTGTCATAGGGGATATACTCCCCTGCCCCTAAAACTGCCGGCGCGATTCTTTCTTCCAGTTCCTCCACCCGGAGTCTGGCGCCAAACCGATTGGTTCGGCGGGTTATTTCGTTCTTCCTTGCATTTCTAATTAATTTGCGGAGCCCATTAGCCATAAAGATTCTCCTTTCGCGGTCATCTAAAGTTGGCAACTATATTTAATGCCTGTTTTTTCAATTCGTTGTTCCGTTCATGGCACGGTTCACTTGAACCGGCCTCCAATTTCCCAATATTTTCTCTTGGGCAGGACAGACGTTTTTTACATACTACGCCTCCTGCTTATTCTTATTTGTCTGCTATATAAGCGGATAAGTTTAATTTTTCCAGCTTTTTTATCTAAAATTCTTTCCAAATTCTCTTTTGCTCCTGCCCGGCTCAGCATTTCACACTGGACTTGTTACAAAACCGCTCCCCATACCATATCGGACGAAATGCCCCATTTCTCAACACTGGTAACGCCCTTTACCATTCCTTCAGTATTTCGATTGGCTCTGCACTTCACCCGAAACGGTACTCCTTAAAACTTACTTTTTACAGCAATAACCTATCTGTCATTCCTGTATCTGCTCAATCACGTCCTTATGATCGAGATTCTCTCATTCAAAAGCCAGAACAGCGGCCAGAACAGCACCAAGACATTTCACATAGCAAAACGCACTGCTACAACAATTTACCTTTATCGCTGAGGACTGGCAGTGTCAACTACAATTTTTCTTTTTTTTTAAAAAAATTCTTTTTTTGAGGGAAAATCCTGTTTCCAGCGCCCGGCCCCGCCTCTCCGGACATCCAAAACCACCCTCTTTCCCTGATTTTTACTTATTGCTTATCTTTCGCAGGACTCAAGCGACGCTGCACATTCAGCTCAATAACGCCAAAATTCTGCTCGTGACGCATAATCGTCTGCTGCAAGGCGGCATATAAACGCTTGGCGGTGTACTGATTCATCACCAAACGCTTGTCAATCTTGACTTTCTGGTCCTGCCGGGAAAACGGATTGGGATTCAGGGCAAAATCGATGATCACTTCTTCCGGGGTTCCGGTTACCCGGCAAAAATTCGAATAGGAAGCCTCTACGGAGCTTTCATCCAGAGTAATTCGTACCTGCGTACCTTCTTCTGCCCCTTTTTCAGTAATCGCCCCTTCGGTTCCCTTGCGTGCTTTATCTTCCGTCATCTAACATACATCCTTTCGCATAAAAACTCAAAAACTACTACAACCTTCAGCCACCCCAACATATAAAACAAACAGTCTTATAACCATTTGGTCTGGCTAACAATATCGTCATATGATTTTACAGTTTCGCCCTTTTGTCAAGCAAAAACTAATGCCTCCCCCATAAAAAACATATAAATTCCCGCTCCCGGCCTTCAAATTCATCATAACTGCTTGTCTATCATCAGGTACCGATCCTCTTCTCAGTACTGAAAATCGCCCTCTTTCGCTTCCGGCTTATGGATATAAAGCGTCTGCGTCGGAAACGCAAATTCTATCCCCTCCGCATTAAATTGCCGCAAAATTGCCATATTAACCCGCTGATTGACCTCTAAAAACAGCCCGTAATCCGGCGGTTTCACCCAATATACCACCAAAATATTCAGGGCCCAATCTTTAAAATCATCAAATACTACCTTCGGAGCCAGTTCCGGATCCCGGTTCACTTCCTCCGTCTGTGCTAGAATCTCCTTGATAATCTGGACGGCCCTTTCCACCTTCTCCGGCGGCGTGTCATACGTTATGGTGATATTGGCCACCCGTTTGATATAAGGCCTGACACTTATATCTTCCACCATATCCTTGGATATCGAGCTGTTCGGTATCGTCACCAGATGCCCGTCCAGCGTCCGGATCCGCGTGCTGCGAAAACCTACCTCTTCCACCATCCCATCATACGAACCCACCCGAATCCGGTCTTTCACCTGAAACGGCCGGTCCGCAAAAATGTTTATGGAACCAAAAAAGTTCGCGATGGTCTCCTGGGCCGCCAACGCAATCGCCAGGCCGCCCACGCCGGCCGCCGCCAGAACCGACGTGATTTCCATTTCCAGCACCGCATCGGCTATAAATAAAGCAGAAATCACGATAATAAATACCCGCAGGGTCTTCCGGATCAGCGGCACCAGCATATCATTCATGTGGCCTTCGCTTTGCGATGTCCACCGCCGCAGATAATATTCCACGATATCCACCAGCCGATACACAAAATAGGCCACCGCCACCGCAAAAAATGCCTTGCCGACCTGACCCCACAAATTATACACTTTTTCCGAAAATCCCCGTTCCCCGGGCCGGAACTTCATGCAGAGCCGAGAAATGCTGATCCCTATGGCATATACCGCCACCAAAGCCGGCCGGGATAAACAAAGCAAAAAAAGCCTCACCAGAACCGCTTTCTCGACGGCCCCCAGCCGGGCGGCACTTCGCTCAATAAAATAACGGACCAGTCGCCCCGCCACCAAAGTAACCGAAATCACCGCCAGCAAAATCAAATATCGCCATATCTCATTGCCATTTAATGAATAATGCAGTATATGGTTCCCGCTTCCGGCCGTAGCCCCAGAATGAATCTGGGCTGCAATCGATTGAACCAATGGCATACAACTTCCTGGGGTAGCAATGTAAATCATAAATCAATCCTGCTCCGTCAATACCCGGATCCGGGCCGTTGCGGCCGCCAACCATCCGGGTGCAATAGTATTTCTCTCTATCCTCAATACGCCTGTACCAGCTTGACGAACCTGCCGAATATAGGTATCGTATTTTACCTTACTTGCGGAAAATTTCCACAGGTTGGTTGATATATTGGCCGAAAATGACAGAAAAAGAAAGCAGAATTTGATTATGCCCCATCCGCAAACCACTCCCCACCGAAAAGGCGCCCTCTACTCCTTCAAGGAAACCATCGAATCCCTGGTCATCGCCTTTATCCTGGCCTTTGTCTTCCGGGCCTTTGTGGTCGAAGCCTTCGTCATCCCCACCGGCAGCATGGCCGATACCCTGCGCGGGGCTCATTTCAACCTCACCTGCCCCACCTGCGGATACGAATACCATTTCGGCTTCAATCCCGAATATTACCTCATCCCCGGCTCCCGCCAGCAAAGCTTTGACAAAGGCACCATTCCTCCCTATCCCATCGATGTCGCCCCCAACCGGATCGGTGCCAGCATCCGCCCGGCCTGCCCGATCTGCAACGACCAGACCAATGCCAAAATCAAACTCCAGCCCAGCAGCGGAGACCGCATCCTGGTCATGAAATATATCTACCAGTTCATCGATCCCAAAATCTGGGATGTGGTCGTCTTCAAAAATCCCACCAATCCCATCGAAAATTATATCAAACGCCTCATCGGCCGCCCGGGGGACAAAATCGAAATTATCGACGGGGACATCTACGTCAACGATCTCATCCAGTCCAAACCCGATCATGTCCAGGATGCACTCTGGATCAAAATGTATGACCACGATCTGCTGCCCGAAAAAAAAACCGATTCCCCCGTTTGGAACCAGCCCTTCCAAACCGCGGAAACCGGCAGCCGCTGGCACATCGACACCGGCCGCCGCCGTCTGGATTTCCAGGGCTCCGGTCAGCCGGAAATCCTGGCCTTCGATCCCGGCCAGTTACAATACAAACTGCAAAGCTTCTGCGCCTACAACGGCTCCAGTATCGATTACCGCGCCCTGGCCAGCGACCTGAAACTCCAATTCATCTTCACCCCCGGCAGCGATCAGGGCAGCCTCGCCCTCCAATTGAGCAAATATGGCCGAACCTATCGGCTCGATATCGACTTTCAGGGAAACTGCTCCATCACCAGTGAACACACCGGCGAAATCCTCGCCCGGGAATCCTGCCCACCCCTGCGGAAAGACCATCCGGTCCAGATCTCCTTCGCCATCCTCGACCATCAGCTCCTGGCCAACATCGGCAGAACCTGCCTGGCCTATACCGGCGCCAACCGGCCGGAAGACTGGGGATACCAAAGCATGGTCTTTCATTCCGATACCCAGACCCTGCCCAACCTCCATCCGGCCCTGCTGGAAGGGGATAAAATCTTATGCCGCCAAGTCTCGCTGAACGGCCAGACCCGATGGAGCTTCCTCACCCCGGATACCTCCCATCGGCTCCCTTCGTTTGACGAGGATGAATACTTCGTCATCCAACAGCTTCCCCAGCACCTCACCATCGGGCAACTGAAAGATCGCTATCAGGAAAAATTCCGCCGGCAGCTTACCAACTATGACCTGACGCGCTTCCTGAATGAACAGCTCGCCGCCCATCACCTCCTGGAACCCAGACCGGTTTCCTCCGTGGCCCTGGTGGGCCAGCAGGGAAATTTCACCATCCGCCACCTGGCTCTCTACCGGGATATCCACTACTCCAATTCCCCCAACGGCCCCTGGCATCCGGGACGGGGTACTGAAGGCAGCCCTTTCACCCTGAACCCGGATGAATTCTTCGTCCTGGGCGACAACAGCCTGGCCAGCCACGACTCCCGCTTCTGGGATGAACCCGGACTCGGCAACGGCAGGGAATATCGCATAGGCGTCGTCCCCCGCGATTATCTCATCGGCCGCGCCCTGTTCGTCTATTGGCCCGCCGGCTTCCAGATCCATCCCGCCTTCCGCTTCGCCATCATCCCCAACATCGGCGAAATGCGGTTCATCCATTAACGAACGGTTTGCAGCAGGGTGGGCTGAAAAATGGTGTGCCGCACGCAGCCTGAATATGCCTGGCGATAACAGCCTATCCAGGGTTATCTTCTGGCATTTTCGACAGTTGCGGCGTTCCGTTCTGGGTTGTACAAACTTACGCAGCTCCATACCTGGCCCGCATAAGGGCAGCGGCAATCACCGCATCATCAAACCCAAAGATATGGCCGCTAGGATCGGTATAGATAACCGGATTATTGTTGCAGTAGCTGTACCGATTGAGGGCCTGGGAGGTGGAAGTAGGATCGACGGGAAAGACGCTGTCCGGCTGGATGAAGCGGGCCAGCTTGGCGTCGTAGTAGCGGGCACCGTAGTAGTACAGATCGGCATCGGTATCCAGCATCTGGCCGGTGTAGCGGTGCGAGGGATTGGCGCTGGTATTATTTTTGTATTGCTCATCGCCGTAGGGCTTATAGACATATTTATGGACAATATCGCCCTCATAGCCACTATCGCCGTTGGTCATCAGTGACGAAGAGTTCAGGTGATCGTTATGATAATAGACCAGGTCCGGCAAAGAGACGGAATCCGTGGCCCAGACCTGCTGCGGCACGCCCAGGATCAACAGCCCGGCCACCCAAACCGCCGCGATCCCCTGGCGGTAGGGATTTCTCATGTAGAACTAGTGACAAAGCGGTAATATCCGCTGAGCCGTGTGATATGCCACCACTAGTACCTTCCGTGGCGATTTGGTGGTTGTACTCATCCTGCATAGTATACAACACCTGAACATAGAGCGCAAGTTAAAAATAGTACACTAAATATAGCTTTTCTACAGAGCATGTCTGACCCCTTTATTTCTTATTTTTCTAAAATCATTTTCTTTTTATATATTAAAAGTCCTTCAGCATATTCCTTTTCCGCAGGATCAATCTCAATGGCCTCTTTTGTGGCACCCTTAAGAAATACTTCAACTCTGTTCTGCGTTTCTACAATATCCGCATCCAAATCACCTAGAGAACCAATTCCATATTTTTTGTTACGTTCCGTTTCTTCATCGCTGAGCAAAGTTATTTTATCCATTAAAGCTAAGCCAAATAAGCCTATTGGTTTGTACCTCCCATAGCTTAGCATTCCGAGTGATTTGTATTTTAAGTTTAAGAAAAAAGCTTCCCGTGAATCATCGCTCTCGTTTGAAAAAACTATAATAAAACAATGGTCATTTTCTGGCAAATCATACACAATGCCATTTATACGTGGAACTTCTGGAACGATAACTTTGTATTTTGATTTTTTGACAATCATTGTTACTTGCCAGTCGACCAGTAAATATATCATTACTACTACAATAATTATAATTACAGCTAAAAGCAATATTAATCTAAACATGTGTTTCTTTTTCATCTATAATTTCCTTATTCTGAATAACGCCGAACAGTATACCCCTTCAATTTCGATATATCAGCCGCAGAGAATTTTGTTATTGTAGCTGAGGCAGTCCCTCCTTGCACGACATGGTTATTACCAACATAAATCCGTAAGTGACCCATTGTTTGCCCATTTGGAGCAGGACTGGCAATAATATCACCAACTTGCAATGCACCTTTTGATACTACCGGATAATGAAGCATATCGGTGTTTACGTTGGCCACATCATTTGCCCTTAATGGATTAAGATTCTTACTAAAAAGTTTTCTGAACCAGCTTTTTGGATAAGTTGGATACGAAGCACCTGCGCCTTTTGTATAGGCATCATATACAAACTTATTACATTTATAATCACCTTTGCCAAAATTGTCAATACTCCCATTTAAGCCGTAATCCACATTTCCGACTTGGTCTAGTGCCCAGGCTGCTGCCTTTTCAGGAATAGTTTGGGAATTTTTAATGTTTACATTATTAGGATCATTTGGATCATTGGTACTATTTGGATCTGTCAACATATCATCATTTAGAATTGAAGACAAGACATAACCAGCAGCACTCCACATAGCAGCGTCTCCGGCTGCCCGCCAAAAATCACCACCTTGTATTTCCGCAACCGTTCCGCCAACAACACTATTTAACCCTGTCGAGGCAATTAACTCCGCAAACCATCTGTTACTAAACCAAGGTGTATTTCCCTCAAGGCCATTGAAACCTAGCCGGAAACCAATCCCCGCACTAATTCCTGA
>JAKQBU010000596.1 GCA_029573975.1 Planctomycetota bacterium | reverse complement strand
GCCGGATGTCCGCATACGCCGTGTGCGGGGCCGGCACATATTGCAGCAGCAGATACTCCCCGATGGCCTCCCGATCCGCCCGCCGCGGAAAACCTTCACTTTGCAGAATCGCCTTGCATTCCGATGCGAAGAGAAAGCGGCCGTTATGGACTGCATAATACAGCGGTTTCTTCCCCAGCCGGTCTCGCGCCAGAAACAGCGACCGCCTCTTCCGGTCCCAGACGGCAAACGCAAACATCCCCCGCAGATGATTCACACACTCCTGCCCGTACTCTTCATACAGATGCACGATCACTTCCGTATCGCATTCGGTACGGAACACATGCCCCTTTCCCTCCAAAAGCTCCCGCAACTGCCGGAAATTATAACACTCCCCATTATAGACAATCCACACCGTCCCATCCTCATTCCCCATCGGCTGCCGGCCCCCCTCAATATCGATAATCGCCAGCCGCCGATGCCCCAGCCCGCACCACGGCTCCTCCGGATCCACATACAAGCCCTCCCCGTCCGGCCCCCGATGAGCCAGCACCGACACCATCCGCCCCAACTCGGCAGTACCTATCGCTCCCCCCCTGCCAAAATCACAAACTCCCGCAATACCACACATACTTTTTTCGTTTCCGCTGCTTACATCGGGCCAGACCCCTCAACGCCATCACCGCTCCACGCCCGTCTAAGCATATTGAATAGCAACACTTACAAAAAACGCGCCCGACAGGATTCGGACCTGTGACCTACGGATTAGAAATCCGTTGCTCTATCCAGACTGAGCTACGGGCGCACAAACAAACCGCCGGTACGTTCTTACCGGCATTTCCCAGCTACTTCATTATAAGCAGTCCGTTTTTTTACACAAGTATCTTCAAGCCGCCAAAATCAGGCAATGCAAGGTTTTGCTTTCTTCCCGCCTTTTCCCAGCCCTACGCCACCTGGCGGCAGGAATATTGGGTTCGCCGTTGACTTTACTCCAAAAATATGCCAAGATTAGGTCCCATAAGGATTAACAGCATGAAAAATGAAAAAAATGTGAATTCCGAGGGAACCAGTTTCCTCGTTGATAGTCAAAATAATTGGAAAGCCGCTAAAAACAGTGGATCCGCCGAAGAAGAAAATCGGCTGGTCAGCCAAAGCCAGAACGGCAATATTGATGCGTTTGGGCAGCTGGTCGTCAAATATCAAAACCGGCTCTTCAACGCCATCCTCAGGATGGTGGGCAGTTATGATGACGCCCAGGAATTGACCCAGGATGCCTTTTGCCGGGCTTTACGAGGCATCCGTAAGTTTCGCGGCAGCAGCGGGTTTTATACCTGGCTGTTCCGGATCGGAATCAACCTGAGTATCAACCATCGGCGCCGGAAGCAGCAGATACATTTTTCCGGTTTGCAGGACGCCCGAAACTTCATGGGCCAGCAGGCGGAAGGCCTGGCGGAGATGGCAGACCAGCGCAGCCGCTCACCCGAATATCAGGTTGAGCTAAGCGAGGCCCATCAGAAAGTTATGGCGGCCCTGGAGCGGCTGGAGCCCCAGGAGCGTGCCATCATAATTTTGCGTGATATCGAGGAAATGAATTACGAGGAAATTGCGGTGGTTCTGGAGATTCCAATTGGTACGGTAAAAAGTCGTTTATCGCGGGCGAGAATGGCCTTGCGGGAGATGGTCGTAAAAAAACATGAATAAAGAGAAATTTCCTGCCGAATGGACTGAATTGCTCAATGCCTATCTGGACCGCCAGTTGGACGATGGGCAGGTCGCTCAGGTCGAAAAAATCTTAGCGGAAAATTCCCAGGCGAAGGTCTTGTTGGCAGAGTTGCGCCAGGTTTCCGAGCTGGTTCATTCCCTGCCGAACGTTCCCGCTCCGGCCCATATGAGCCAGACCATCCAATCGGAACTGGAACGGGATGGTTTGCTGGGCTGCACCGATTTACACGCCAATCCGGCGGGCCGCAACCATCTTCGCCTGCGCCGCCTGATTGCGGCTGCGGCGATGCTCATCCTCCTGGGAGCGGTAGGCACCATTATTTACAGCGTATTATTCGCCCCCTCCCCTCACCATTCCGCCGAATCGGAAAAAATCCTCGCAAAATCCGAACCGGCGCCCATCGAACCGATTATTGCCTTGGAGGATGCCTATCCGCCGGCGATGCCCCTGCCGGATGGGAAAATAACGGCAAACCAGCCGGATAATCCGGCGTTGGCAGCTTCTGAACCAATAATGGAAGTTCCGCACCTGAACTCCGTTCATTTGATTCTTGCCGGATTGCAGCCCGGGCAGCCTGGCCAATCGTTGCACAGCCTTCTTACCCAGGCAAATATTAACCAGGTCGTGCGAATCCCTTTGGATGAAAATCGGGAGCAGGTCGCCTTTATCTGTCAAACCGGGCAATTGCTGCAGTTGGTTCACGATCTGAAAGGTTTCGGGTGCGGCCCCATCGGTCTGCTTGTTCAGAATCCCGAACTGCCGGAAGCGACGGTACTCAGCGACATAACGGAAACGGATTTGCGCCGGTTTACAGCCCTGACCACCCCCGCCCAGCGGCAGATATTCGCTGCCCAAGTCCGCCAGCCGTCCGATGTGCAGGACGATTGGCAGGATCCCCATAAATGGCTGGCCGCTATCCTGGGAAGTGAACAACCCGATCTCGAAGGCTTGCAGTTGCTAGGCAATCCCCAGCTTGACAACGGCGGCGAACCCAACACCCCGACCTCCCCGGCCTCTCCGGCCACGGTGATTATACCGGGCATCCCCCTGGCCCCCTTCCCGCCGGAATCAAAACCGGCACCGGATGTTGCAGAGGAGCCTGCTCGCCAAGCGGATGAGCCGGTTCTCGGAAATGAATCGGCTGGGGAAAATGTAAATCAGCAATTGCTGGCCGTTATCATCGAATACCCCTGCGCTGCCATAATTCCGGAACCTAATGAATCCGACAAGAACCAATCTTTACAGCCGGAGGTCCTGCCGTAACACCTGGATAAACCACAGGTAAACCGTCCGTCCCAGGGTCTGCTGTTCGATGATGATTTTCGCCCGGCCCACTAATCCATCCCGCAGCCGGCCATCCTTTGCCAGAGGAAGCACCAGCTCATACGTTCGATCCGCTGGCTCCAGCGCCTCCTCCGCTTTCGCGGCTGGCATGGTAGCAACTTCACCGCCATATACCGTGGAAAAGGCCGGACTAAACATCTTCCAGACCGGTTTATTGGTATTTTCTACCACGCGGCTGTCCAAAATCTCATGATCCAGCGACCAGAGCTTGATCTGAACCGCCTGGCCGGATTCGATAAAGCCATTATCCCGATGATTCACCGCTGCCACCGCTTCAAATTCTCCGGGTGCATAGACGACAAACAGGGCCGATTGCAGCGGCATAAAACTGCCGTCCAGATTGGCCAGCGGCACAGGAGTTCGCAACTGCACCATCCCATCGATGGGAGAACGGATGGTCAGCTTGTCGTAATTCTGCCGGGCACGGTCATACTGGGCCTGAAGCCCCTTCCGTTTGGCCTCGATCTGGAGCACCGTCTCATTATCCTCCAGATTTTCCGCCAGGGCTTTTTGGGAATTGAGCTGATCAATCTGAAGCTGTAAATCCGACACCTCATATTCCAGTTGCGGATTCGATAAAACCAGCAGAATATCATCTTTCCGGACCGCCTGCCCGTCCCGGATCAACTGGGGATTTTTAGCCGATTCGATAAAGCCGGCCTGGGAAACATAAATCGGATGGGCCTGACGGGGACGAATCACACACTGGGTATCGACCGTCTGCTCGATGGGTATGGCCAGCACAAAATAAGCCCCCAGCCCCACCGCCAAAACCAGGACTATGGCGGTAGCTAGGCGAATCCGCAACTGCTGCCGCTGGGTAACGGCAAATTTCGCCATTTTGACCAGCGGCGTAACAAACGCATTATAAATACTTCCCACCGCCAGGATAGCCCCAATGACGCCCCATCCATACGGGTCCAAAAACGTCCAGACCAGCAGAACGATCACGAACATGATAAACCAGCGATAGATGGCGGAACAGACGGCATACCCCAGCACGGTTAGTTCCCGGCTTTCGACATCAATGGGCTTGTCGGCCCGCTCCATACCCAGGACATACCGCTGCATGAGATATTTCAGGTAGTTGGTTCCCTTTTGCTTGAGGTTGGGGATCTCCAGCAGGTCCATGAGAAAATAATAGCCGTCATAACGGAGCAGCGGATTGCCGTTGAATAAGATGGTGTTGAAACTGGCCACAATCATCATATTCAGCATAAACTGGTTAATGACGGTTTTCGGTTCGGTAAAGGCCCAGACATAGACCGCCAGACAGGAAAGAACCATCTCCACCAGAATGCCCGCCGCCGTAATCCACATCCGCCGGCCCTTGACGCCGATCATCCAGGAATCGGATACATCGCAGTAAAAACAGGGCGTAAAGACCAGGAACAAAATCCCCATTTCATGGACTTCGCAGCCGAAATGCTTGGCCGTCAAACCGTGGCCGAATTCATGGATCACCTTGATGAACAGGAACGCCGCCCCGAAATACAGCAGATTCAGCCAGCTCAGCAGCGGCTGACGCTGATGCAGCTTATCGATATTGTCAAATAACACATAGACAGCCCCCGCCAGCAGCGCCAAAACCAGAAAGCCCATAAAGCGGCTGAAAACAAAACCACCGATCCAGCGGTGCAGAAAATTCAGCAGCCGGTTGGGATCCATAACCGGGATCCGATAAAACAGAAACTCCGAATGGAGTTTCTTGAAAAAGCCCCGGGTCATCATGTGCTTCCGCTTCAAAAGATACTCGGTGCTGGTTTCGCCGGATACATGCAGGAGATTGGCCCCGCGCAGCATGATGATAAAGCTCATCACCGCTTGACGGTCATATTCCTCGTTGGGGAAGCGGTCCAGGAGCATACGAAGGACGTCATCCATATTGGCCTTGCCGTCGAGCATTTGGTAGATGGCGTATTCCGGCGGACGCAGGCGGTAATAGCGCATGGAGGCGGGATCTTTCAGCACATAGCAGGGTTTGCCGTAATAGACCTGCTCGGTGATTTCCACATCCCGGCGGGTTTTCGGCAGGGCCCGCAGGTCGTCCTGGGCCTCTTCCGCCGGCAATGGCAATTCGTTCGGCTGATTGGCGGACATCGTTTCCTCTGCCTTAAAAGAAGGTTACCCGGAAAAACCGGATTACTTTACGCAATAGCACATATCCCAGCGGCCTTTCGACCGTGGCAATTTTCGCCCTCCCGATATTGCCGCTGCGCAGCCCATCCACAATCGAACGAAGTTCCTCGCCCGCCACATCCACGCGAATTTGATAGACATTGCCCTTTTCCTTGATCTGCGGCATCTCGCTGATCTGGCTCAGAGTATCGATATGAGCGTTGAGTTTCTGTTCGGGATACGCCGCCAGAAAAAACTCCACCCCTGCGCCTTCCTCGCCCGCCAGGCCGCGCTGTACCCAGCCGATTTCCTCCTGCGGCACATCCAGAATCAACTGCCACTGCGACAAATCATATATCTCACATATGGGGTCCCCCATCTTCAGAGTAAGCCCCTCTTTCAATTGCAGTTGCGGAGTGACGACCGTGCCGTCAATCGGAGAAACCAGTTTGCATTTTTCAATTTGCAGCGTAACCAGGTCAATCTGATTCCGCAGCCGCTGCTGTTCCAGTTTGCTCAGCAGGATTTCCGTTTTCATATCCGACCGGCCGGCGGTTTTATCCTCATTGATTTCTTCCTGCCGCAGGGATGCTTCCAGCGAAAGTTTGCGGGCGATTAGTTCATCGGCATTCAGTTCGATGATCAAATCCCCTTTCTTCACCGGTCCCTCCGGGCGGACAACCTTGGCAATTTGCAGGCCGTCCAGCGGCGCGTCGATCACGCGCTGGATCTTGGGAACCAACTCACATTCACTGTCAATCTGAATCGTCCAGGGCGTCAACGCCCCGATAATCAGGGCCGCCAGGATCACAGCGGCAATCGCCAGCCATTTCCGGCGCTTTTTAGGATCCTTTTTGATTTTCTGCAGTTTGGCAAAGGGCCTAACCAGGGGGACCGAGGCCATTTCCAGCGCATTGACAAATGCCAAAGCTCCATGCCGGCTCACATTGGCCATGACTCCGGCCAGATTGGCGGCTGCCTGGTCGTCAAAACCTTCCGCAATCAAAACGCCCAGATCCCGGTCCGGAGTTTTGATCGGCTGGAGGAAAATCTGGTCCAGTTGGCTAATACTGAAATAATCTTTGAGCAGTTGCGTAAGTGGTTCTTCATCCAACATTTCCACCAGTTGCTGGCGGGCGGCAATCACCGGTTTTTGGAGGCGCAGGCACTCTTTGCTCAATTTTTCCAGGGATTGCAGCAAAACTGCCCGATGGTCAGCCTTATCGACCCCGCTGACCACCCGCAGGCCTCTTTTGACCTGGGGATCGATCCAGACCACCACCCGCGTGCAGCCGATGACATCCCGGCCCTGATTGGCAAGCTGGTAAACCACCTTCTCAGGATCCAGCGAACCGTGGATGGATTCGGAAAACTTCAGCAGGCTGGCCAGCGACTTGCGATCATCCTCCAGCACCGCGGCCCGCCGATGGGCCAGGTAGGTTTCCGCTGTATCGCCGATTTGTTCCAGCAGGCCCACCACCACCCGGTAATCGTGGGGATCCAAATTCTCCCCGCCAATAAGCTGCAATACCATCGCCGTCCGGTTTGCCGCCCGTAACGGCTTGAAAAACAAGGGATAAGGAGATTGATTGCCTTTGCCGCCGCTTTCGGCCTCCAGCGGGGTATCCGATTGAACCTGTAAATGGGCCGGCGGTAGAACCAGGGCTTTAGGATCGCTGATGACCTTCTGGATGGCCTCCAGAACCAGGCGTTTTTGCTGGTCAGAATCGTTGATGCCGCATTTTTCCAGTTCGATGTGGCAATAGCACTGGGGCCCTTGTTCGGTCTGGCTCAGCCAGATGGCCCCTCCCTGCGAACCGGTCGCTAAAACAGTTAATTGCAAGTAATTAGCGAAAAACTGCGGCGGTTCCAGATTCATCGAAGGCAGCTTCGAAATCCGGGCCATCACCTCCGCCAGCCGCTGGGTCGCTTGTCCTTCCACTAACACTACCTTTCCTGTTATATTTTATCCGCTAAAATCTTTAACACCCGATTCTACCGGATTTTATCTTCCGGTCAATACCCGAATTTCCATCCCGTGCAAAATTGACGGAACCGCCAAAAGTCGTTACTGACATCCAATAACGCCTCTGGCTCCTCAATAAAAAGGGGTCGAAGAGCTTTTGACACAGGCGTCAAAATTCCGGATTACACCGGTATGTGCCGCTAATAAAACCACCGAAGACCGCCATACACAAAAGGTTCAAAAAATTCATCGGATTATCATGGGATACCTTGAGTATGACGTTTGTTAAAACAACTTACACTTTTCCGTTAGAAAACTTTTTAACACGAAAAGTTTTTATGTGAGTTTTTGCTGATTATAAATTAGAGTAAAAGACTTCCGGGTTGCATGATTTATTTGGTT
>JAKQBU010000594.1 GCA_029573975.1 Planctomycetota bacterium | reverse complement strand
ACCGGATGTTCTGCCGGCCAGCCAAACCCGCGAAAAAATATCTCTGGTTTTATCTCCGGCCTTGTTGGCGGTTTTGGTTTTGCTGTTGGGCGTATATATACCCCCCTGTATGCAGACTCTCCTGAACGAAATAGCCGGAAGTATCGGAGGTGGATTATGACGGAGTATCCCTTGATTACACTTCATAACGGGGCTTGCGTGGAGGTCGATAATATTCCCTCTCTGTCCATCTCGGCATTTCGGGCGGCAGTTATCGAGTCGGTGGAATCCGGCCGCCGGATTGTTTCTTTTTTTGCTGCCCCCCAATCCGCTGGAACCTTTCGCCTGTTTTGTATTTTGGCAGATGAGGATGCCGGGCAGCTCTTAGCCTCCTCAGCCGAAGTCAGGGATTCCTATCCTTCTCTGACTCCGGATTGTCCCCAGGCGCAGTTGTTTGAACGGGAGATAGCGGAAAAATGGAGTATTCGGCCGGTCGGCCATCCCTGGCTTAAACCGGTCCGCTTTGAGGATACCACCCGTCGGGGGCCTTCTCTGTGGAAAAATTCCGGGGATGAAAATAGCCTGCCGTCGGTTATGGATTTCTTTCAGGTAGAAGGCGAAGAGGTTCATGAAGTGGCGGTAGGTCCTGTTCATGCCGGGATTATCGAGCCGGGCCATTTCCGTTTTCAATGCCACGGAGAAACGGTTTTCCATCTGGAAATTTCACTGGGTTATCAGCACCGGGGCATCGAAAATGCCGTCGTCGCCGGCCCGGATAAACGAACTATTCATTATATGGAAACCGCTGCCGGCGATACGACCATCGGACATACCACGGCCTACTGCCAGGTTTTGGAATCCCTTTCACAGTGTCAAGTTTCATTCCGTGCCCACAGCATCCGGGCCATAGCCCTGGAACTGGAACGAATGGCCAATCACGCCGGAGATCTGGGCGCCCTGGCAGGTGACGTCGGCTATCTTCCAACGGCTTCCTTTTGCGGTCGAATCCGCGGCGACTATTTAAATATGACCGCCATGCTTTGCGGCAACCGGTTTGGCCGGGGTCTGGTGCGGCCGGGGGGAGTTGGTTATGATCTGACACCGCAGATAGCGGAACAACTGCGTATACGTCTGCATACCATTATGAAAGATACCGCCGTCGCGGTTAATCTGCTCTGGCGCAGCCCCTCCGTTTTATCCCGATTTGAAGAAACCGGGAAGATCTCAGCGGAATTAGCGTCCGAATTGGGCCTGGTCGGTGTTGCCGCAAGGGCCTGCGGCATCGAACGGGACTGCCGTTATAACTTCCCAGCCGGAATGTACTGCGTAAACCAGATTCCCGTATCCACCTATGAAACCGGCGATGTTTTCGCCCGGGCCTTTGTCCGCTGGCTGGAAATCCAGAAATCCGCCGCCTTTATCGATAATCAACTGAATCTCCTGCTGCAGGGACCAATTCAAATGGAATTGCATTCTCTCACGCCTTCCTGCCTGGCTGTCAGTCTGATCGAAGGCTGGCGGGGAGAAATCTGTCATGTTGCCATAACCGGGCCAGATGGTAAATTTTCTGTTTACAAGATGGTAGATTCTTCGTTTCATAACTGGATGGGATTGTCTCTAGCTCTGAGAAATCAGCAGATTTCCGATTTCCCTCTTTGCAATAAAAGTTTTAATCTATCCTATTGTGGCCATGACTTATAAGGTGTAAGTATGATAAAGGCAATTTTGGCGCGAATACAGCAAAAACACCGGACGATCGGGTATCCCGCAACGGAACCGATCCTCCCGGATCGCTATATAGGAAGACCATCCATTGATTCCGGCAAATGCAACCCGCAATGCCGACAGTGTATCGAAGTGTGCCCAACGGATGCTATTGGAAAAACGGAAGCGGGCCTTTGCATCGATCTAGGCCGGTGTCTTTTTTGCGGCGATTGCCAGCAGATTTGCCCCACTCAAGCAATTCGGTTTACCCGGGAATATCGGCTAGCCGCCGGAAAAAAAGAAAACTTAATCATTACAGATAAAATAACCAAACTGGGTAATTTGTTGGATCAGGAGGCCCATCGTCTGTTTGGACGGTCGTTAAAACTTCGTCAGGTTTCTGCCGGAGGATGCAATGCCTGTGAAGCTGACACCAATGTGTTAAGCACCATTGTTTTCGATCTGGGCCGGTTTGGGATTCAATTTGTCGCATCTCCTCGCCATGCTGATGGCCTACTCGTTACCGGATCTGTTCC
>JAKQBU010000189.1 GCA_029573975.1 Planctomycetota bacterium | reverse complement strand
TGTGGAGATGCTGTGCGAATATGCCGACGTTCTGCAGATCGGGGCGCGGAACATGCAGAATTTCATGCTGCTCAAGGCGGTGGGCGAGCAGCCCAAGCCGGTGCTGCTCAAACGGGGGATGAGTGCGACGATGGAGGAATTTCTGCTGGCGGCGGAATATATTATTAACGCCGGCAATAAAAATGTGATTTTATGCGAGCGGGGGATCCGGACCTTCGAAGATTACTGCCGCAATACGCTGGCGCTGTCGATTGTGCCGGCGATCCAGCGGGTCAGCCATCTGCCGATTATGGTCGATCCCACGCATGGGACCGGCCATGCCTTTTTGGTCGAGCGGATGTCGCTGGCGGCGGTGGCGGCGGGAGCGGATGGGCTGGTGATCGAGGTGCATCCGGACCCGCAACACGCCCTCAGCGACGCGGCCCAGCAGATCGATCCGCAACAGTTCCAGCAGTTGATGGAAAAGATGCGGCGGGTGGCGGCCGCGGTGGACCGCCAGGCGTAATGCGATTGCCTTTACTTTGGGGGAAAACCCATGTTTCAGACGAGCGCGGACGGCATATCGGATCAAGCCCGGCGTTACCCTCCTGCTCCCTTATTCTGGCCGGCGGTTGCCTTTATGGCGGGGATTCTGGCTGCTCGTATGATCCTGCTGGCTGTTTGGGTACCGGCTGTTTTGCTCGGCGCCAGTTTGCTGGGCTCGGGGTGGCTGCTGATTTGGCAGCGGCGCATTGGCCCGCGTTTGCGCACCAGCGGGATTTGGGTCCTGCTTTTGGCCGGGTTTCTGTCCGCCGGGGCGCTGCGGTATTATTTCAACAGCCATTACTTACCAGCCCGCCATATTCTATTTGCCTGCCAGCCGGAGCGCCGCTTAGCCACCCTGCGGGGCCGGATTATCACCGAGCCGTATATTGCCGAGGCGAAAGGGCCGTTTGCCCGGTTTGACCGGATCCATGAACCGCAGACGATTTTTACCCTGCGGGCGGAAGAAGCAAAAGTCCAGGGCGGTTGGCGCGAAATCAGCGGGCTGGTCCATGTAGTCATCGCGCAGCCGGTGCTGGCGCTGCGCTGCGGCCAAACGGTACAGATGGACGGCTGGCTGAGTCTGCGGCGGGGGCCGGGCAACTGGGGGGAGTATGACAGGCGGGATTCGTTTGCGGCCTCTCGAAAATGGGTGCGGTTCAGTGTGAATTATGCCGAGGCTGCCGTGATTCTGCATGACCGGCCGGATACCGCCGGTCTCTGGCAGCGGTTTCACCGGAAATTACAGAATCTTGCCTATGCCGCCGTGATCGACGATACCCTGCTGGCGGCTGATGAAGAGGGCAGCCCCTATAACCAGAAGCAGGAAAACAGCCCCGAGGAAAATACCAAAGGGCTGCTCTCGGCCCTGCTGTTGGGGCAGTGTTATGATATTTCCGACCGCCTGGTTGAAAGCTTCATGCGGACCGGTACCATCCACGTGCTGAGCGTATCGGGTTTGCACATCGGCCTGTTTTCCGTTTTTGTCTGGTGGCTGGGGCGGCTGCTGCATTTCCCCCGGTGGCTGCGGGGCGGGATGGCACTGCTTTGCATCTTCATCTATCTGCTCATCGTGCCTTGTCGGCCGCCGGTCCTGCGGGCGGGGATTATCAGCGTGGTGTTTTGTATCGCCTATATGCTGCGCCGCCAAACCAACATGATTAATCTCCTGGCGCTGGCGGCCTTGATTATCCTGTTGCTTCAGCCGATAGATTTATTCAATCCGGGCTTTCAACTGTCCTTTTTGGCAGTTCTGGGATTGTTTCTGTTTGTACCGGCCGTCTATAAGGGGCAATTTTCCTTCCGGTCTTCTGATTTTTCGGCGTTGGACGCCCATCCCTGGTGGCAGTTGCCTTTTGACGAGCCGCTGTCCTGGCGGCAGTATGCCCTGCGTCTCCTGGCCCACCATACGGGCCAACTGGCTATTGCTTCCCTGATAGCCTCGCTGGTAGGGTTGCCGCTGGTGGCCTATCATTTTCACCGGATTACCCCCTGGGCGACAGTCTGTTCGGTCGTCCTGGCGCCGCTGATCTGGATTACCATGATGCTGGGCTTTACCAAATTATTCCTGGCGGTACTTTCGCCGCTGCTTTCGCACCTGTGCAGCGGCCCGCTCTATGCCATTGGCGATTGGGTCGTCCATCTGACGGATACGCTGGCCCTGCTCCCCTTCAGTAACATTCACACCGCCTCACCGCCCCTGGGGCTGCTGGTGATTTTTTATCTGATTCTGACAGCGGCCGCCTGGGCCGTTTATGAAGGCCGGCGAGTGCCTCGTGTTTTACTGTATGGATTGCTTGTGTGGTTTGTCTTCTTCCTGTGGCTTTTTCCCTTTGCGAAGGACCATGGGAAAAATCGTGCCTGCCTGGAGGTTTTATCAGTAGGGCACGGCTGTGCCGCTCTGGTCCAACTGCCTGACGGCAAGGTAATCTGTTTTGATGCGGGCAGCCGCAATTACTTCAACATCGGCGCCAGTACCATTGTCCCCGTTCTCCGCAGCCGCGGAATCAACCGCATCGACGCCCTGTTGGTATCCCATGCGAATATTGACCATTTCTGCGGGGTGCTCGATCTCTGCCAGAATTTCCCGGTGGCCGGCGTTTTCGTAAGTGATAGATTCAACCGCTCGGAGGAATCCTCCGCCTCCCAGCCGGCGGCTGACGTTCTGCTCCGGGAGCTGAAAAATATGCAAGTGCCGGTGCATCGCATCAGCCGGGGCCATGCCGTTTTTCCTGCCGGCGATTCGCCGGAGGATTATCAACTGGAGGTTCTCTGGCCGCCGGCGCCGGGCGGCAATTACAAGCTGGACGAGAATGACGCCTCGCTGGTTCTGCGCATCGGCGATACCCGTCATTCGATGCTGCTGTGCGGTGACATCGGCCTGGTTAGCCAGCGCCTGTTGATGCGGGAATCCCCCGCCCGCCTGAAGAGCGATATTCTGGTAGTGCCTCACCATGGTTCGGTCCGCACCAACCGGCCCGAATTTCTGCAAGCCGTCAGCCCCGCCTTCGCCGTCATCAGCAGCGGCTTTATGGAACCGGAAGATATAGCCGCCCTGCAAAATCATCTGCCTCCGTGCCGTCTGGTATCCACCTGGCAAAACGGTGCGGTCCGTTTTGCGGTGGACCCGGAAGAAATTCAGATGCGAACCCACCACTGACGCAGTCTTTTCCCGCCAAGCCCTTGTAATAAACGCTGGTGAATGGTAACATAGCGATGCCCTTGCTGGAAAGGAAACGCCCTATGAGCAATCCTGTTGTTATTCACCACCTGCCTTGTACCCATTTTTGGATTTACGGTGTTTTGCTATGGTTCGGTCTTTCAGCCGCCAGCCATTCTGCTTTGGCCCAATCGCCGGCTCCCCCTGAAATCTCTTTCCGGGTCATCGGCTCTGAACCGCCGACGGAACTCTACAAGACCTGCCGCCGCATGGTGGTTGGTCCCACGGTGAATCAGCCTGACGACTACCCCGGTTACGGCGGTTTTGTCGGCTGGCCCGGCGTCACCCGACTGCGGTCCGGCCGCTGGTTCCTGACCTTCAGCTCCGGCTACTGGCACGCCAGCCCGCCCCTGACCGAAGAAATCAAAAATGACCCCCAATACCGCCCCCAGCTCCAGGAGTGGCAAAAGCTCGGCATGCCCGACCTCCTGGCCCCGCGCGGCGGCCGGACCCATTTAATCTGGTCCGACGACCAGGGCCGCACCTGGTCCCGGCCGCAAACGCTGATCGACACCGAACTCGATGACCGCCATGCCACTATCCTTGAACTGGACAACGGCAGTCTGCTCTGTACCTTTTTCCAGTATTGCCTGCCCGGTTTCGCCCAGGCTCAATATGTCCTCTCCAGCGACGGCGGCCGCTCCTGGTCCAAACCCCTGAGCCTGCCCGGCGAGGCCACCTCCTTCGGTAACGGCTCCGCCATCAAACTATCCGACGGAACTATCCTCTTGGCTGCCGAGTCGAAACAGGGCACCCAAGGCATCGCCATCTGCCGCTCCGGCGATCAGGCGAAAACGTTTGAATTAACCGCCCGGGTCAGCACCGACCATGACCTTTTCGAACCATCGGTTGCGGAGCTGCCCGATGGCCGGCTCGTTCTGATCGCCCGCCCGCAGGGAGATATCAGCTTTTCCAGCGACCGCGGCCAAACCTGGACCAAACCGGTGTCCACTGGTGTTTCCCTTTTCGATCCCCACCTGCTCCTAATGCCCGGCGGGGTGCTGGCCTGCTTCCACGGTTCCTATCAGGGCGGCGGCTTGCGGGTGATCCTCAGCCCGGACGGCGGCTGCACCTGGCAGGGGCCTGCCGACCGCATCGGTTATGCCGTTGATCCCTCCGTGTATGGCTACAGCCACCCCATGCTCCTGCCGGACGGCACGGTTTACCTGGTTTATATCCATACCGGCGGCCATTCCGCCTCCGATGCCCGCACCGAAGCCCTCTGGTCGATTCACCTCCGTATCAGCACCGCGGCTGACGGTATCCAGATTTTGCCGGCCCTGTTTGATAAATAATTGGAAGTCAATATCGACTTTTACCGTTTTCGTCAAAACAGGGTATTTTCGTTCTCTTCCGGCGGGAGGGGGGTCTGGCGCGGATGCGGTTTCATTTTGAGGTGATGGTAAGCGGCGTCGGCGGCCACGCGGCCCTGCCGGGTGCGGGTGACAAAGCCGATCTGCAGGAGATAAGGTTCGACCACATCTTCCAGGGTGTCCCGCTCTTCGCCCAGGGTGGCGGCCAGGGCCTCGATGCCGGCCGGGCCGCCGTGGTAGGTGGTAATCAGGCTTTTCAGAAAGGCGCGGTCCAGTTGGTCCAGGCCCAGCTCGTCGATCTCTTCGATCCGCAGCGCGGCCTGCGCGGATGCCACGGTCAGCACCTTATGGTTGTGAACCTGGGCGTAATCCCGGACGCGGCGGAGCAGCCGGTTGGCGATGCGAGGGGTACCGCGGCTGCAGCGGCTGATGATCTCATACGCCCCGTCCTCGCATTGGATATCCAGCAGCCGGGCGGCCCGCTGGAGACATTGTTTCAGATGTTCCTGCGACCAGAATTCCAGATGGTGCTGGATGCCGAACCGGGCCCGCAGCGGGGCGGTAATCAGGCCCGCGCGGGTGGTGGCGCCAATCAGGGTGAACGGCTGGAGCGGGATGTTGATGGTCTTGGCGTGCATGCCGCTATCGACGGTGAAATCGACCTTGAAGTCTTCCATGGCCGGGTAGATGAACTCCTCCACCACCGCCGGCAGCCGGTGAATTTCGTCGATGAACAGGACATCGCCGCGCTGCAAGTTGGTCAGGATACCCATCAGGTCGCCGGGCCGGATCAGGGCCGGGCCGCTGGTCGCCTTGAGATGGCTGCCCATCTCGTGGGCAATGACGTGGGCGATGGTGGTCTTGCCCAGACCGGGCGGGCCGTGCAGCAGGATGTGTTCGGTGGGTTCGCTGCGCTGCTGGGCGGCCTGGAGGGCGATACGGATTTTTTCCAGCAGCTTTTCCTGGCCGATACAGTCGGCGATGGTTTGCGGCCGCAGGGTCAGGTCGTAGCGGTTTTCCTCGAAATCCTTTTCCGTGGCGTCAATGATTCGTTCGCGTGCCATATCGTTCCTTATCGGCCTCCGGCTTTCAGGCGATAGACGGCCTGGACCAGGGCGTCCGTGGTCTTGATGGTTTCGTCGGATTTAACGATTCGCTCGATGTATTCTTCCGCTTCATTGCGCCGTTCCCCCAGTTGTAGCAGGATTTCCAGGGCCTCCTGCTCGATAGCGGTCAGCGGCTTGCGGGCGGCATGGGCGGTGGCCGAGGCCGCCAGGGCGAAATCGCCCATTTTTCCTTTTAGCTCCGCCACCACCTGTTCCGCCGTGCGTTTGCCGATCTCCGGCAGGGTCGAGAGCATTTTGGTGTCACCGTTTTCGATGCAATAGGCAATGTCCGCCAGAGGTTTGGCCAGGGCCTTGAGCGCCTTGCGAATGCCGATGCCTTTGACGGTAATGAACCGCTGGAAAAAGATTTTGTCTTCTTTTTGCGGAAAGCCGATGATGCGGGGAATCAGATTGCCGCCGACGCTGCTGCCTTCATAATATTCCAGGCAATAGAGCGTGATCGTGCGATTGATTTTCTCCGACAGATTGCTGACGGTGTAACCGGGCACCATCAACTCATAAGCCAGCCCGCCCACTTCCAGCAGGACGGTGTTATGCCCGGTGTCCAGTTCAACCAGAGTACCTGTGATGCGGCCGATCATGAAATGGCAGCCTCCCGATTTTTTTCATTCAGACAGCACATGGCAATGGCCAGGGCGTCGGCCAGGTCCGCCGGTCGGGGGATCCGCGCCAGGCGGAGCTGCGAAGTGACGGCCCGCTGGATTTGTTCCTTGCTGGCCCGGCCCTGGCCGGTGATGGACTTTTTCACCCGGGTTGCGGCGAAATCCAGCACTTCGATCCCCTGTTCGGCGGCGGCCAGCAGAAACATCCCGCGGGCATGTCCCATCAGGATCGCGGTGCGGGGATGTTTGTAGTGGGCGTATAGTTCTTCCACGGCCATAAGTTCCGGTTGATTCTCCTGCAATATCGCCAGGATGTCCTGGTAAATTTGCCGCAGCCGTTTTCCCAGCGTCAGCTTGGTTTCGACCCGGATCACACCGGCATCCAGAATTTTCACTTCGTGGCGAATCTGCTCGATGACGGCATATCCACTTACCTGCAAGCCCGGATCAACTCCTATTACTTTCATCATCCATGACCATTCTTGGTATTATTCTTTATGCCAGTCCGTGCTTCCATCGGGCCGGTCTTCCAGTACGATGTGCAGCGTTTTGAGTTTATGGCGAATGGCATCCGCCAGGGCAAAGTTTTTATTCTGGCGGGCTTCCGCGCGCATTTCGATGAACAGTCCCATCAACTGGCCGGCCAGCGCATCGCCGCCGGTGGTTTTGCCGATGGGTTCCCGCAGCAGGCCGAGAATCTGGCCCAGCATCGCCACCGTCCGGGCGCCTTCCAGCGCCAGGGTGAGCTGATCTTTGTTGGGATGGGTCTCCAGCCGCTGCTGGTCGATATAGCGATTGATGGAATTGCACAATTCATACAGAACCGCAATCGCCCCGGCGGTGTTAAAATCATCGTCCAGATTTTCCAGGTAGTGCAGATGGGCGCTGTGAATCTCATCCTTGAAGGCTTTGTCCGTTTCCGTGCGGGCCAGTTCTTCCATCGTAGTGACCGAGCCTTTGCTGTGATAGACATCTTCGCCGCTCAGCCGTTCCAGCCGTTCCAGCAGCCGGTAAATGTTCGTCATACCCTTCAGCACCGACTGGATGGCATCGTCCGAAAAATCGATCGGGCGGCGGTAATGCGTGCTGAGCAGGAAAAAGCGGATCGCCTGGGGAGGATATTCTTCCAGCAGTTCCTTAATAGGCTTGATGTTCCCCAGCGACT
>JAKQBU010000584.1 GCA_029573975.1 Planctomycetota bacterium | reverse complement strand
GCCGGCAAATTCGCCGCCCCATTCCCCTGCGTCATGTCAGGATAGGAAAGGTGTAACGATGACGCAAGATGGGCAGTTTGGCCGCTCGATTCGGTCGGGTTAGTCGGGTTGGGCGGCTGAAACAATATTCTGTTGATCTCGGCAAAAACGGCCGTATGCAAGGAACTGCAAGTAAACAGGCTCTCATCCGCTGCAGTTGCCGCCTGATTGCATCCCGACGGGCTTTCGTCAGCCAGACCTTCGGCTTGTCCGCCTATCGTGGGCAAAGCGCAGGCATACCCCGCGGATAGCAACAGTACCGCTAGCGAACTGAAATATTTCGATAACGACGGGCTAATCTTCTTTTCTCCGTATCGAAATTCCAATCTTCACGGATGGCGCACCATCAAATGCAGCCGCGCACCTTCCTCGGAACCAGTGAACGCACATCATCCGTGAAACAAACGAGCCGAAAATCCTAACGAAACCTGCCTTGAAATCCGAAGCGCAGCGGCAAACCGCTATCTGGAGATTTCGTCAGCACGCCATAGAGAGGTCAAGAAGTGGAAGATTGAGTTTTCTCCCTTCCTGCCTCACTGCTTATAAACTTTTGTCATTTCTTCTTTTTCAACCATCCTTTGTTATGGTTTTTCCCTTGGTACTAACTTTTTATAGTCCATACCATATACGTGTTACACCTATAATAGACGGTTCACTAGTTATAAGTCAACATTAAAATTATTTTTTTGAAACAATAACAAGGAAATTGTTAAATTTTTTTGGGGATAAACAGGACCGGACCTGGCGAGCGCAGGCCAATTCCCTATATAATTAGTATGGTATCCGGAAAATTTCCCACCGGGGAAAGCCGTACCTAAAATCGTATTCTATTGCTATTCAATAACTTACATTTAATTTAAGCTGCTATTATTTATTGTGGTCCGATAACTGATACTGAAGCTGGGATTACCTATATAAGGTATCCCTCCCAGAAGCCGGAAATCGCCATCCCGGACTGATTTTCCGTTTCCCCTTAAGTGGGCTTATCCCCAAGGCGATAACAGAGAATGGAGTTATGGTATGTCTATTGAAGGACAGGATAGAGCCCGTGTATCTGCGTAATAAAATAGTACTGGGAAATGTGGCCTTGGGTTTACTCCTCAGCTTCCTGCTGATCAAAACCCTATTCCAGCATAGTCCGATAACTACGGATCTGCCCCCCCAGACCGCCCAAGGGATACCCGCGGACCCGGCCGATAGTGCTGCGCCTGTTCAGCCGGAGGATCCGATTGCGCCGCTTCCGCCCCCTGGTTTATTCAAAACGGCGGAGGGCACCGCTGCCTTGCCGCCGGAGGACCCGGAGCCGTCCGCCGGCAGCGAAGATTTGGGGCTGGATCTGTGCGGTACCATTGCCGGCAGTCCCCGCATTGCCCAGGCGGTAATCCGGGACCGGGAAAAGAAGACTGCCGATATTTATCGGATAAATGATGAGGTGGCCGGCGCCAGAATCGTCCGTATCGAACGGAATCGGGTGGTTCTGCAGCGGGAAAACCAGACCTATGTACTCACGGGCAAGTCTTCATACGATACGGCGGAGGAGTCGAATCGGCCGGCTGGTTCCGGCGGCGATCCCCGTAAAACTGCCGGACCGGTTGAAACCGCATCCCTGCCGGCGGATATCGAACCGGAAAATAACAGCCAGGCTCAGGCCTTTGAGAATATCCTGAATGTGGCGAAAATCGAGCCGTTCGTCGAAAATGGGCAAGTCAAAGGTTTGCGAATCGACGGGGTCGAACAGGAACCCATGGCGCAATTCCTGGGGCTGAAAAACGGGGATGTGATTACCACGATCAACGGCCAGTTGCTGACAGACAAACAAAAGGCCTTTCAGGTGTATAAAAAGGTCCGCTCCCAGCCGCAACTGGACATGGAACTCATACGGGACAAGAAAACCAAACAGATTTCCCTGGCCTTGCAATAAAGACCAGAAAATCGTTATTGAGATGCGAATTGTCTATGATCACAAAATGGATGCAAAGAATTTTTGGAATAACACCCGGAATCGGATGGGTGCTTTGCGGAATAATGATTTTTGGTGTTTTGGGATTGAGTTGTCAATCCCGGCCCGCCGAATCCGCAGGCCCGGATCCCCAGGCTTCATCTTCGCGGAATCAACCGCCGCAGGAAACGGCGGAAGTGGACAATGAAACCGTACAGGTTTTGAAAAAACACCAGATCGATATTCACGATTGGGAAAAACCGGGTGAATATGTGCCTGGTTCGGTACCGGAACCACCTTCCTGGGAGGGCCAGGCCCCGGAACCGGCAACCTCATCCCTCCCGGTGAGTCGCGAACCGAATGCGACCGCTCTTCCAGCGGCTATCTCGCCGGAAGCGGACCTGACAGGTGATGGGGTGGATTTGCAAATCCCTGTTCTGTCCGATCCGAATCTGGCGGACGAACTCATCCAGGTGGATTTTGCCGAGGCGGACATTCGGGATGTCATCAAGTCGGTGAGTGAACTGACGGGGATTCGTATGATTGTGCACGCCGATGTGAAAGGAATCGTTTCCGTCCAGTGTCCCCGGGAAATCCGGCTGGGCGATTTGTTTTCCCTGTTTGAATCAATTTTGGAAGTGAATGGCTATGCGGCCGTGCCGGCGGGCGATTTGATTAAGATTGTGCCGCGCGACCAGGCGAACAAGCATAATGTCCGTGTCCGGTTCGGAGCGGACCCGGAGCGGATTCCGCTGGATGATTCGATTATCCGGCAGATTATTCCGCTGCAGTATGCCGATGCCTCCCAGGTGGCCGGCATGATCACCCCCCTGGCCGGCTCCCAGGCGATCGTTTCCCCCGACCCCCGTACCAATTATCTGCTGATTACCGATACATCCGCCAATATCAATCACATCGCCCGGATCATCCGAAGGCTGGATGTCCCGTTTGCGCAGGAACAACAGGAGGTCTTTTCGCTGCAGTACGCCTCGGCCCAGTCTCTGGCCAAACAGATTACCGACATGATGGCCGGTGAAAAAAGCGGAACGGGCCGCACCAAATCGGAGTTCGTTGCCAAACCGCTTGTCCCCGTCAAGGTGCTGCCGGACCCCCGCACGAATTCGCTGCTGGTGATTGCTGCGCCGGCGGATTTGCAGACCATTCGTACCCTGGTCCGGAAATTGGATGTCCCGCGGCCCGACGGAGCGGAAAACTGGCATGTCGTATATCTGGAAAACGCCCAGGCAGAGGAAATGGCCACCTCGCTGGCCAGTATTCTGGCGAATATGAATTCGGCCAATCCTGCCGAAAATAAAGAACTGATTCAAATTACACCCGATCTGGGCACGAACTCGCTGGTCATCAATGCCCTGCCGCAGGATTTTCTGGTTCTCTCCAAGATTGTGGAAAAGCTGGATATGATCCGCGAGAAGGTGTTGGTGGAGCTGCTGATTGTCGAGATCGATGAAGACTCCCTGCAGGAAATCGGTGTGGACTGGACCACTCTGGACCAGGCCGTTTCGGACAGTCTGCGCGGCTTCGGGAATACCGATTTCGGGATTCGGGCCGATGCCACCAGCGGGAATCTGGAAGGGGTCAGCATCGGGGCGTTTAAAAAGGTGGGAGGAGAAACTAAGATTGGTGCGATTCTCTACGCGCTGGACAAGGTTTCCGATGTCAATATTCTTTCCACGCCCAGCATTACCACCTCCAATCATCGCCAGGCCAAAATCATCGTAGGCGAAAATATCCCCTACGTGAAGGGCGATCGGGTGACCGAGACGGATCCCAGCACGCCCACGATTGTCCGGACCATTGATTACAAGGATGTGGGGATTACGCTGAATATTACTCCGCACATCAGTTATGAAAAACGGGTCCGGCTGGAGATTGAAAGCGAATTTACGCAGTTGATCGACAGCGTGACGGGATTATCCGCGGATACGCCTACCACCGCCAAACGGCAAATCGAAACCGAAGTGACGCTGGAGAACGGCTCCACCCTGGTTTTGGGAGGTCTGATTCGCGACGATAAAACGGCGGTACAAAAGAAAGTCCCCCTCCTGGGGGACCTGCCTCTGATAGGCGGTTTATTTAAATTGCAGCGGGATCGGCTGAAAAAGACGAATCTGCTGCTGTTCATAACCCCCTATGTCATTCAAGATGAAAACCAGGCCCAGCAAATCACGCAGAAGAAAAAATCGGAATTTTCGCCCCTGCTGGAAAAGAAAATTGAGGAAGATGCTCTGCGCAGCAACGAAATCCGTTGTCCGAAATAACCGGAAAGTCGGTACCTGCTTATGACGGAAGAAGCCAAAACCAAACAACCATCGCCAAAGGAGAATTTCCCCTTTCTGGAGACCATTGCGGAGGATCAGTTGGCCCCGGATCTGGTCCAGAAGTTCCCGTTGGGCTTTCTGAAAAAACACCACCTGATTCCGATCCGGTATCACCAGAAACCGGCCCTGGTTTTGGCGGACCCCTGCCAACTGGAACCATATGACGATGCCTTGAATGTCTTGCAGCAATACTGTCCGCGCCTGCTTTCCTCCCCGCAGGAAATCGAACAGGCCATCAGCCGCTGCTATTATCAACATCAGGATCTGGAGTCTGGCGCGGCCGGTCTGCCGGCAGAGGGGGAAATTCAAACCCTGCAGAATATCTACGCCCCCGGCCAGACGGAAGACCTGCTGAATGTGGCCAATCAGGCCCCTGTCGTCAAACTGGTGAATACGATCTTTTTCCAGGCCGTAAGCCACCGGGCCAGTGATATCCATATTGAGCCGTACGAAAAGGAAGTCAAGATCCGCTACCGGATTGATGGGGTGCTGCACGACGCGATGACCCCGCCGCTGCCCTACGTAATTCCGCTGATTTCCCGGCTCAAAATCATGGCCAATCTGAATATCGCCGAACACCGGCTGCCGCAGGACGGTCAGAGCCGGATTCGCATCGGCCAGAAGGAAATGGATATCCGGGTCTCCATTATTCCCATCTCAGGGGGGGAACGGGTGGTTCTGCGTCTGCTGGATAAAGGGGACCATTCCCTGGGATTGGAACAGATCGGATTTACCCCGAAGATTGAAAAATGCTTCAAAACGCTGATTCACCAGCCGCATGGCATTCTTTTACTGACCGGTCCCACCGGCAGCGGGAAAACAACCACCTTGTACGCGGTGATCAACGCCTTGAACAGCCACGAGCGGAATATTCTGACGGTAGAAGATCCGATTGAATATCAACTGCCCGGCGTGGGCCAGATGCAGGTCAAGCCGAAAATCAATCTGACCTTCGCCCATTGCCTGCGCCATATTTTGCGGCAGGACCCGGATGTGATCATGATCGGGGAGATTCGCGACCGGGAAACCGCGGATATCGCCATCCAGGCTTCGCTGACCGGCCATCTGGTGCTGAGTACCCTGCACACCAACAATGCCGCTTCCGCCCCGACGCGATTGATCGATATGGGCATCGAACCCTATCTGATTGCCTCTTCGCTGAATGCGGTGATGGCCCAGCGGTTATTGCGGGTGATCTGTCCCGATTGCAAGGTTCCCTGCCAGCCGGAACAGGATGTTTCTCATCTCTGGCCCAGCCCTCCCTCCCGGCACCTGCCTGCCCAGTTCTATCAGGGCGCAGGCTGCCCCCGCTGCCTTTACACGGGATATTTGGGCCGGACGGGAATTTTTGAATTGCTGCAAATTGATGATGAAATCAAGGAACTGATAACCAGGCGAACCGGTTATCATCTGGTCGAACAGCATGCCGTCGAAAAGGGAATGATTACCTTGCGGGAGGATGGACTGTATAAAGTGCTGGCCGGCATTACGACCGTGGAGGAAGTACTGCGCGTAACCCAGGATCATGCCCCAGCGGAGATAAGGATTCAGGAACATGCGGGAAGCTAACCCAATTCAGCCGGATGTATCGCCTGACAACCTGGTGATCCGGGTTCCGGAAGAACCACGGATTACCGAGTGTCCCCGCCGCCGGGCAACCGATCAGATTGAGCATGACGGCCGGAAAGGGGATCGGCGGGAAATTCCGGCCCGGGACCGGGATCTGCTCAGCCGGATTAAATCCGCGGATTTGAGTCTGGCCATTCGGCAACTGGCCACCCTTCTGCATGCTGGTATGCCCCTGGTCCCGGCTCTGGCCGCCCTGGTGGAACAACTGCAGCACCAGCCGCTGGCGCCGGTCATCCAGGACATTCAGGCACGCGTGAATGCCGGCACTTCGCTGGCGGCCGCCTGCCAGCCGTATCCCGGATTATTTTCGGATCTGTTTCTCCGCATGGTATATGCCGGGGAAAGCAGCGGCTCCCTCGAAGCGGTGTTGCTGCGGTTGGCGGAAATGATGGAAAAACGCGACCGGCTGGCCGCTCAGATACGCTCGGCCCTGGCGTATCCCCTCGTCATGATCCTGGTTGCCATCGGGGTAGTGGTTTTTCTGATGAGCTTTGTGGTTCCCAGCCTGACCGGCATCTTCCTGGAAATGAATCAGCAGTTGCCCTGGCCGACCCGGCTGTTAATCCGGATGAGCTCGTTTCTGGAAGGCAATCTCCTCTGGCTGGTGCTGGCGGCGGTGGCCCTGGCGGTGGGAGGACGCAGATATATCCAATCGGGCAGCGGCAAACCGAAGTGGGATCGGTTCAAATTGAAACTCCCCGTTTTTGGCCCCCTGCTGCGGAAAGCCGAGGCCGCCCGGTTTACCCGGATGCTGGGGATCATGCTCTCCAGCGGGATTTCCATTCTGGACACCTTGACCATTGCCCAGACGATCATCCAGAATCATTATCTGGCGCAGTCTCTGGATTCGGTCAAACAGTCGGTCTCCCGGGGGGAACCGATTGCCCAGTCGCTGCGCAGGACCGGCCTGTTCTCTCCGATTGTCTATCATACCATCGCCATCGGTGAGATCAGCGGCAATCTGGAAGAACAACTGGCCGGGATCGCCGGTTCCTATGAAACCGAGCTGGAAACCGCTGCCCGGACCCTGATGTCCCTGCTGGAACCCGTCCTGCTGATCGTCATGGCAGCCTGGGTCGGATTTATTGTATTGGCAATTTTGCTGCCGATTTTTGAAATCAATCAGATGATTTGACGGAGCGCGATTCATGAACCGAAACAAATGGCACTATTCACACGGTTTTACGCTGATCGAGCTGATGATCGTGATTGTGATTCTAGGCCTTTTGGCTACGATCATTATGCCCAAGATTCTAAATCGGCCCGAACAGGCCCGGCGCACCAAGGCGGCGGTGGAGATTCGGCAGATCGAATCCGCCCTGGCCTTATTCAAAACCGATACCGGCCGGTACCCGACTACCGCCGAAGGCCTGGCCGCCCTGGTCACCAATCCGGGTATTAAAAATTACAATTCCGAAGGCTATCTGCCGAAGATCCCTGTCGATCCCTGGGGCAAACCCTATGTATATATCAGTCCGTCCCTGGCAGGGCGGGATTATGATCTGGTCTCCTGCGGCAAAGATAACGAAAAAGGCGGCACCGGGGATAATGCCGATATTGAAAGCTGGAACATCGAATAAAGCCGGCGGCGATCCGTCGAGTAAAAACGGGAAATTATAGGAATGACGGAACCGCCAAAAGTTGATATTGACATCCAAAAACGGCTCTGGCTCCTCAATAACAAGGGGTCGAAGAGCTTTTGACGCTGGCGCCAGGAATAGCCGAAAAACATGGAGAACTTGAAAAAAAGACAAGGTTTTACGCTTATTGAGGTCCTGCTGGCCTTATCGCTGGCGGCGACGGCGGTAATTGCGCTGCTGCGCCTTCATGTGATCAGCATCCGGATGGTGGATCGTTCGCAAACCCAGGTGCAGGCCGCCGCGCTGGCGGAACAGAAAATGGCGGAATTGATGATGGCCGGTTGGCCCCCTCTGGGAACCGATACCGGTTCTCTGGAGCAGGAGGGCCGGGATTATCGCTGGCGCACGGAAGTAACGGACTGGAAACTGCCGGAGCCGATCAGGGTGGATCACCTTCCGGCACGCCGGATTCTGGTGGAAATATATTGGGATCAGGGGAAAAAAGAAAAAAAGGTCCAACTGGTAAGCTGCGCGGCGGACAGGAGCTTGCCATGATTGGCCGAAATCAAAAAGCCGGTTTTACCCTTCTGGAGGTCCTGCTGGCCTTATCGCTG
>JAKQBU010000556.1 GCA_029573975.1 Planctomycetota bacterium | reverse complement strand
TGGAATCGGCGCTGGGGCAGGCGGCGCAGATTTACCAGGAGGAGGCGATCGTGATTCTGGAGATTGGGGGCAATGATTTGCTCAGCCGGGCGGAGGTGCAGGAGTTTGAGCAGGATCTGGAAAAGCTGCTGGGGGCGGTGTGCGGAGCCGGGCGAACAGTGGTTATGCTGGAACTGCCGCTGCTTCCCTTTTGTAACCGATACGGCATGGCTCAAAGAAAGCTGGCAAAAGAATACTCGGTTTTTTTGATACCTAAACATTATTTTGCGGAGGTATTGAAAAGCCCGGAGGCGACTACGGATGGCATCCATCTAAGCAGTAAGGGACAGGAAATGATGGCGAAGATGATCGGGGGCATGATCGGGCCGGGAGGATAGCGGCAAGGAGATATTTCAATAGCAAGTAACAAACTGCGCGGGCTAATCCGGGAATACCGGGAATGCGGCGGACGGCCGTTAGAAGATTTTGATTTTCAGGTTTTTGAAGCGGACGTTCATGTCCATGCCGCCGTGCAGCTGGAGGCCGATGTGGCCTTCGAGGCGGCCGGGGTCGTCGGGCAGGTCGGCGGTTTTATAGCCGTTGACGAAGACGGTGAGGTGGCGGCCCCGGGCGGTAATGGTCATTTCGTTCCACTGGCCGGGCTTGAAATATTTTTGGACCTCGGCGGGATCAGGTTTCACGACCCATTCGCGGCCGCCGGTTTCATAGAGGCCGCCGGCGTCATTGGCGGCGTCGATTTCCGCCTGGAGGCCGTTGACGGAAAGCTCATTGGCGACGGGATCGACCCGGAAGTAGAGGCCGCTGTTGCCCTGGAGGACCTGGTACTGGAAGCGGAGGGTGAAATCGCGATAGCGGGCGTCGGTGAGCAGGATGCCGTGACGGGGGTCGGACTGGGGGCTGACACCCAGGATGGCGCCGTTATCGACCTGCCAGGAACCGCCGGGCAGGGCGTGCCAGCCCTGGAGGGTTTGGCCGTCAAACAGGCTGATCCAGGGGGAATCGGCGGTTGGGGGGGTAGAACAGCCGGAACCGGCAAGAATTACTAAGGAACAAATTGAGAAGAATGCCGTTTTCACCATGAATGATATCTCCTGTTATGTAAGTAAATCACAAAACATCCAATAGCGACAAATTATAATCGTAAGGGTATAATAATCTACAGGAATTTGTCCAAACCATAAGATCCATTCGAACAAGGATTTTATGAGGGAGACAGGAAAAAGCGAAGTTTTCCTCTTGCTGTTGATTCCCGTATGAGTTACAATCCGGTATTGACACGTTGACAAAGAAGATTGGCCCTTCAAAACATGCGAAAGGAGATGCGAATGCAAGTTTGGCAATCCCTGTTGGCCCAGATGGATCCGGAGGTAATCAAGAAAATCGACGAAGTGCACCAGTCGGTGAGTGAGCTGGATGATTCAATCAAGTGGATTTTACTGTTGGCGATTGTTACGACCCTGCTGGTGCTGACGATCTTTATACGGCAGAGAACGATTGCCAAGAACCAGGTGAATATAGCGGAAATGATCAAACAGATGAACAGGAAGTGACCGGGATAGTCGAAAATCCTGTGTCACCCAGCCCCGTACAGGAGAATACCCATGGCGAAAATACTGCGAATCAATATGAGCGAGCGGACAGCGGTTTATACGGAAGTGCCGCAGGAATATGCCCT
>JAKQBU010000540.1 GCA_029573975.1 Planctomycetota bacterium | reverse complement strand
GCCGGCAGAACCAGACCGCTCATCAGGAGAACCAGGAATCCGCCCCGCCAAACTTGCTTCGCTTTTCTTTCTTTTTTCATCTTTCAATCAGCAGGCCTCGCTGCCTTTTCACCGGCAGCTATGGCGAACTGCTCCTGTATTGAACGATTCGTCAAGAAATATGTTTGTTTCACTAATGATTCAGACCCGGCCTGGACCGCCAAGTTAGAGAAATGTTTCCCGCCCCCTATGGCCCGCTTGCTCCCACCTTCCCCCTGTTATCCTTCCCCCCCCCTCTTTAACCGGATTATTGACACAAATACTTTATTTATAGCCAGTTACGACCTTATTCCGTCCGATTTCCCTTCACAAATGCTTCCGGAAATCAACCTATCCCCGGTATTTCACTTGATACCGGCGTATTCTATGGGATATAGCTGTTTCTGCCGCCTTCTGGCAATCCGGGCTTCGAGAGCCGTTTATTTCTTAAGATTTTTCTGGATATCTTCCAGCCGGCTGTAGCCGCATTTGGGGCATTTGTCCCGGAATGCACCCTCTTGTGCTGCATAGATCTCGCCGCATTTGTCACAAACAAAACCGTTCACAAAGCTTTCCTTCCCACACTTGGGGCAAACCAGGGGTAATTGTTCCGTTCCGATCCCACGCCCGCGGCCCATGGCCATATCTTCATCGGTAATCCCCAATTCCGTCTGCCTGTCCTTCATCATCTGGCTGTATTTCTGGCGATCCACCGATTCTTTATGGCCGCATTCCGGATTCATGCACACCAAGCCCACCTTATTACTGAGAACCGGTTCCCCGCCTCCCGATCCTCCCTTGGCCATAAATATCGCACCGATCACCAGCAAACAAACACTAACAATCAAACCTATTTTGGGAAGCGGCATAGACACAACTCCTTATAAAAAAAGCTCTTGTTAGAAATTGATCACGCTATCTCAATTATTACCCTACCGCCGAATATAATCAAAGTCAAGCATAGTTTTTCTTTTTCTCGTATTTTAACCGAACCGCCCAAAGTCGATATAGACCTCCAAAAACCCACTCCGGCTCTTCAATAACCAGGGATCGAAGAACTTTTGACGCTGGCGTCTATTTTATTTTTTGACAAATAGTTATAGAAGTTCCCCCTTCCCGCACCACACCCCCTTTCCATGGAGTAACGGAATTTTTACCGGATAACCAGACGGCACGCCAGCGGACTGCCATCCGCATCCAGAACCACCGCTCCCTCCTGACTCAGAAATTTCTGCCAGTGTTCCGGACCCACAAAACTCTCATCTTCCGGTAGCGTCACATTAAAAACATCCGCCGGGGAAGACGCCAGCTTCGGCAGCAGCACCCCGCAGGTGGTATTCAGAATTTCCCGAAAGGCATCGACCCCCTTGGCCTGGGCCTCTTCCTCCCCCGGATCCACGCCCAGCACATTGGCCGCCATGGCGATCAGAAATTCCTTGCCGGCCATCAGTTCCACCGTGCCGGACTTCGGGCCGGTAAACTGCATGGTAACCTGGACCGCCTCCTGCGGTGCGGACGGTTCTTCCGCCGCCGGCATCACCATGATAAACGCCATGGTTTCCAACGCTTCCGAAAGCGATTCGGTCAACAGGGTTTCACACGTGTTCTGCATGACAGGCTCCTAAAATCTCTACCACCACATCCCGGATTTGCTCCGGCGTAAAGGGCTTGTGAATGAATCCCTTGACGCCAATGGTTTTCAATTCCTGGATCCGCGTCTGGCTGGCTTCCGTCGATACCACCACCACCGGAATCCGGCAGGTCGCCGGATTGGCCAGAACCTGCTCCGCCATCTCAATCCCGTTCATCTCCGGCATATTGATATCCGCCAGAATCAAATCGACGCTTTCCTTGGTCAGCAGGTCCAGTGCCGCTTTGCCGCTGCCCGCCTCACACAATCGCTCGATTTCCAGCCCGGACATCGTCAGCGTCCGCTTGATCAGCGCCCGCATCGTCGCCGAATCGTCCACTACCATAATTTTATACGCCATAACTCACCTCTGCTTTCCTGCGAAATCCAACCTTTATATCGTTTTTTCCTCTCCTTGCGATTTAACCGTCACCGTACCGTCCTGAATCGCCAGCGTAAGCGTCCGCGGCACAACCCCGCCGACATCTTCCCCATCAATAAACATGCCGTTCTTCCACAGCAATTGCCGGATCACCGTATAATTACGCTTACCGATCTTGAAAAAATCATTATCGTTCAGCATCTGCGCCCCGCCGGCAATCTTCACTTTTATCCGCTTCTTTTCCGCCCCCAGCGAAAACATCTTTTTCAGC
>JAKQBU010000502.1 GCA_029573975.1 Planctomycetota bacterium | reverse complement strand
AGCACCATCATAAAGCCATAGCTTTTGATGCTCAGATGGATAAAGGGTATGGAAAACAGCTCAGGGCGCACGTTTAAGTATTCGGCTCGTTTATAAACAATTGATTAAAAACCGGACAAAACAACGATCCCCTCTCTTTTTATTACTCTTTAGTAATTATACGATTTTGACCATCTACAAAAACGATTTTGGGCTTATGCCCGGCGGCATCTTTGGCTTTAAAATCCGCAAAGGCCATGATAATGACCTTATCGCCGGTATTCACCAGGTGGGCGGCGGCGCCCATGACGCAAATCACCCCGCTGCCGCGCGGCCCGGAAACCGTATAAGTTTCATGGCGGGTGCCGTTGGTCAGATTCGCAACCAGCACCTGCTCATAGGGAATAATGCCGACGGCATCCATCAAATCCTGATCGATGGTAATACTGCCGGTGTAGTCCAGATTCGTATCGGTCACCGTGGCACGGTGAATTTTAGCCTTTAGCAATCTTAATCGCATCTCGAAAACAGCCTTATCGCAAAACAATATTTAAAACAAAAATTTTATTTTACAACGATTTATTGGCAGGGTCCACAATAATATTATCAATCAGGCGGGTCGGGCCGAGATAGACAGCCAGGGCGATGAGGGCGGGATGGTCGAGCCGGGAGATGGGTTGCAAGAACTCATTGTCAACTATGGAGATATAATCGATACGGGCCTGGGGCTGCCGCTCGATTACCTCCTTCATGGCAGTAATAATAGCCTGGGCATCCCTTTGCCCGGCGGCAACCATCTCCCCCGCCCGGCGGAGGGCCTGCGAGAGACAGAGAGCCTGCTGCCGTTGCTGGGGGTCCAGGTATTGGTTGCGGCTGCTAAGGGCCAGGCCGTCCGGCTCGCGAACAGTCGGACAGGGGCAGATTTCGATGTCCATATTCAGGTCGCGGACCATTCGCCGGATAATCGCCAACTGCTGGGCGTCCTTCTGGCCGAAACAGGCGATATCGGGCATAATAATATTGAACAGTTTCGCAACTACCGTGCAGACTCCCCGAAAATGCCCCGGGCGGCTGGCCCCGCAAAGATGGTCCCCCAGCTTTTCGACATCTACCCAGATAGTCTGCATTTGGGGGTACATTTCCCCGGCGGCAGGAGCGAATATCAGGTCCACACCATTTTCACGGCAGAGGCGGCAGTCCCGCTCAAACGGGCGGGGGTACTTCGCCAAATCCTCGGCGGGTCCGAACTGGGTGGGATTAACGAAAATGCTGACGACTACATAATCGCATCTCTGGCAGCAGATGCGGATGAGCGATAGATGGCCTTCGTGCAACGCCCCCATCGTCGGGACTAAACCGATGGTTTTTCCCGCCGCTTTTGCCTGCTTGACTGTTTCCCGTGTTTTTTGTATTTCGCTGGTTATCTGCATATCGAATCCATCTCGGTAGTATGGCAGGAAGATACTCGGATCATCTGCCCCAATATGTTTCTGGCCTCATTTTCATTCCTGACATCGTAATCGCGGCAATCAATCCTCAGAACCGGGCAGGAAGACCAATTCCGGAAAAGGTCCTCATAGGCCTGTTCGAGCCGGTCCAGCCAGGATTTTGTAATCGACAGCTCAAAATCCCTGCCGCGCCGGTGAATCCTCTGAAGGCAGTTTTCCGTGTTGTCGTGCAGGTACACCACCAGATCGGGACAAGCGATCTGAGAAACAACCTGCCGTTCCAGTTCCGTGAATAGTTCCATCTGCCATTCCGTAAGATTCATCTGGGCAAAAATCCTATTTTTATTGAATAAATAATCACAGACAACCGTGGGAACGGCATGAATGGCGGCACGTGAAAGCTGCCTGGCCCGGCTTATCAGAAAAAACAACTCCGATGCCAGGGCCGCCTCCCGGTCGCCCGCCAGTTGCCGGGGAAGAAAGGGATTGCGGCCATATTCCTCGCAAATCAGCGGGGCATTCAGAATCCGGCTCAAGTGACCGGCCAGCGTGGTCTTGCCCACCCCGATAATGCCCGAGACAGCAACCAAACCCAGATTGCTCATGGCTGCTCCAGTGCACATTGAATTTGCCGCATGGTGCTGCCCAGCACCGGATGAACCACATCCGGAGCGATCTGCGATAATGGAATCATCACAAACCTGCGGGTTTGCATCAACGGATGCGGAACCTTGAGGTGCGGTTTATCGATAATTTCGTTGCCGTACAAAAGGATATCCAGATCAAGAGTGCGCGGCCCCCATGGCTGAACTCTTTCCCGGCCCATTTGCTTTTCAATGGCCAGCAACTGCTCCAAAAGTTCCTCGGCGGACAATGAACACCGCAGTTCCGCCGCACCGTTGATAAAATGGCCCTGATCCGGCGGTCCCCCTACCGGGCTGGTCTCAATCAACTGGGAAATCTGCACGACCTGAATACCTGGAATTTCATCCAACAGGGTCAGTGCCTGAATAATCGTGGCGGCCCGGTCTCCCAGATTACTGCCTAATCCAATATACGCGCGTATCGACTGCATGGCGATCATATCAGATACGGCTCCAGGATTTGCTGGAGGATTTGCCTGTTAATGCCCTTGATCTGGATTTCCTTCCGCACATCATGGCTGCCGGCCAACACCTGGACGGCGGATTTAGACACCGCCAGCAGGTCCGCCAGAAAATGGACCAGCTCCTTGTTGGCCTTGCCTTTTTCCGGGGCGGCGGTAATGTTGATTTTGAGGGCGGTTCCCAGCAGACCCGCAATCCGGCTGCGGCTGCTGCCGGGCACGACTTTCACGGAAAACCGTACCCCCGCTTCATTTTCCTGTATTTGTAAGCTCATAGGCACTCTTGCCATAGACATCGTAGGCCACCACTGCCGGA
>JAKQBU010000181.1 GCA_029573975.1 Planctomycetota bacterium | reverse complement strand
CTCTAACATCACCATCAGTCACGGCTGGATAACTTGCGCCTTTTTGCAATCGCTCCATCTTTTTATTAAAACCATCCGTTAGCAGGTAATAAAAAACATATTTGTGATTTATCTGTTCTTTCATCCTCAAAACAAAATAACCCGTACTGCAAACTTGATTGTCATATTCTTCTGGAATGATACAGATTCGCCTCAAAGTAGGTCTAACGGTGGCAAATATGACATCATTCGTTCTAATGAGTTTCCTTGCTCGGCTTGGCGCGTTTTTTCCTTTTAATAATGTTGTACTTTCAATGGAAAAGGTTTCATTATTAACACTTGAGACATCAATATAAATGAATTCTTTGTTTGGATTTTGCATTGGGTTAATTGTTTCTGTCTTGTGAAGAATCTCCCCCAGCTTTTTTACTTCCCATCCCTTCTTCATACCAGCCCCCGTCTATTCCGTTGCTGCTCGCGCGACTGAAGCCGCGCGCGGGTCATCCGCTCGCGCAGGCCGCCGTCTTTGAGAAACGCCTTTTCGAGTCCCCTAAGCTGCTGGTCAAGCAGATAATTTGCCTGGTGTATCAGACAGATGGCAATATTGGCCACGACCTCGGCTGGGCGAGTCTCTACCAATTCTCGAAAGACATCGAATGTCAGGGGAGTTGCCTTGCTTGACTTGCGGACATAGATTGCTTCACGGCTGCCCTTGTCCCAAATCGGCATATCTCGCACACGCAGAAAATCAAGGTAATCCTCCAGCAGTTCTTCCAGGCTCGCACGCGCGACATTCGTTAATTTTATCTCAGTCTCCTTTGAAGTCATTGCAGCCTTGCTGCCCTCGATAATGTTTTGCTTTCCTGATCTGGCGGCCTGTACCATTTGATCAACGGTGCGGTCGCCTTTGGCCAGATATCGCTTGCAAAAGCGGTATGTTATTTCATAGATAACCTCGGACTTCTGATAAGACAGCAGGGTGCGATAATCGCCACGAGCCGGAAGAATCGCGGGCTGGGAAACATAGGAATTATGAGAAGGCGTCTTCCCATTACTCCCATTACTCCCATTATTCCCATTATTCCCATTACTCCCATTCTTTTTCATACCAACCCCCGGATAGCCTTGAGGATTTCTGCGCTCTGGTGGTCTAGCACCTTCATTTCGTCCAGTATCGCCTTCGGATCGCGTAGGGTAGTTTCTTCCTTCTTATGCGGATTCTTTACCGACAGGTCGAAGGTATCTTTGTCCACATCAGCCACCTTCACCGTCCAGGAGTTGGGTGAATCTTCCTTTTTCCTCTGCAATTTCACAAATTCCGCCAGGTCGTTTTCGTTGAGCGGATTGGTCTTGCCGAGGTTGCGGTCTAAATGGAGCTGATAAAACCAGATCTTGCGCGTGGGCGCCCCTTTTTCAAAAAACAGCACCACCGTCTTAACCCCCGCCCCCTGAAATACCCCGCCCGGCAGGTCCAGCACCGTATGCAGATTACAGCTTTCCAGCAGCAGCTTACGCAGGGATACCGAGGCATTATCCGTATTGGAAAGAAAGGTGTTCTTGATGACCACACCGCCGCGGCCGCCCGCCTTGAGGATCTTGATAAAATGCTGCAAAAACAAAAAAGCCGTCTCACCGGTCTTGATGGGAAAGCTCTGCTGCACCTCGCCCCGCTCCTTGCCGCCAAAGGGGGGATTGGCCAGCACAATGTCGTAGCGGTCGCGTTCCTGAATATCGGCCAGGTTCTCCGCCAGCGTATTGGTATGCACCACGTTGGGCGCTTCAATCCCGTGCAGAATCATATTCATAATGCCGATGATATAGGCCAGCGATTTTTTTTCTTTGCCGTAAAAGGTATTTTTTTGCAGGGTCTTGGCATCCTGGGTGGTCAGGTCTTTGCTGGTCTTTAAATATTCAAACGCCTCACACAAAAAGCCCGCCGAACCAAGCGCCCCGTCATAAACCCTATCGCCGATAGTAGGTGCCACTACCTTAACGATAGTTTTGATCAGCGGGCGGGGTGTATAGTATTCGCCGCCGTTTCGGCCCGCGTTGCCCATATTCTTGATCTTGCCTTCGTACAGGTGGCTCATCTCATGTTTTTCAGCGTTGCTGCGGAACCGCAGTTCATCCACCTGGTTAATCACATCCCGCAGGTTATAGCCGCTCTGAATCTTGTTTTTCAGTTCGCTGAAGATCTCACCGATTTTATATTCGATGGTGGCGGCGCTTTCGGCGGAGGTTTTGAATTTCCGCAGGTAAGGAAATAGCTTATGATCCACAAAGTCTTTCAGGTCATCGCCGGTCAGCGCCGTATGGTGGTCCAGCTTCCCGTCCTTGCCCTTGGGCCCCGCCCATACCTCCCAGCGGTACTCCGGGCCGATAATGCTGGCATAACGCTTCCCCGACAACTGGGCCGCGGTTTCCTTGTCCTTCTCGAAATCATCCAGATATCTCAGAAACAGAATCCAGGAGGTTTGCTCCACATAGTCCAACTCGCTGGAGCAGCCCGCATCTTTGTGGAGAATGTCATCTATATTCTTGAAGGTTTGCTCAAACAGGGGTATTTCTCCTTTTAATGTATTTTCTTTCCTCTTCTGTTTCTCAAAAGGTAACCTGTAAATAAACCAATTTACGTCCGGAAGCCCCCATCGGGCCTCCACAAATGGCAATCCTTGCCAGCTATATCCATTAACACCACTCTTCCTTGACCGGCCCTGATTCTCCCCCAATTCCCTCCCCATGTCAATTCATTAAATTTCAATCCCCCAGCTATTTTCAGCAATTTCGTCTTTCTTGCGATTCCCCGTCCATTACGTCCATCTCGTCCATCTCGTCCATATCGCCCATTAAGTCCATCCCATCCCGAAACCCCGCAGGCCGGCCAGCCTTCCCAGCCTTCGCTGCCTTCTGTTCAAAATTTCCCCCACTCCCTTTCGCACTTTCTCACCTTCACACTTTCAAACTTTTGTAAAATGCCACGTGCCTACTTCATTCACTTTTATATGTGTTTTACCTGTGTTTGTATGTGTTTTAACACACTTTTACCCCAAAACATTCATCTTTTACTATATTTTCTTCAACATTTACCAACTCAACCTAACCGTTAAAATTTACCAAATATGCCCTTAAATCTTACCCAATCATCCTATATTAATGCAGTTATCGGACTATACATCATGCCATCACGCAATCTCTCTCCCACGCAAAATAAGCACTTACAGCAATTTCCCCAATCCAAAAATAACGACTTACGTAATTTTTTCAGAACAAAAAATAACCACTTACAGCCGGAAAGCGGCTCATTTTCCCCTCCCTTATTTCAGGACTTATGGTCATATTCCGGAAAAGCGAAAAGGTAAAAATATGATACTTGAGAGGCGGACCAACGCGGGTATAATACGGTTTCTGTTGAACTTATGAACTATTTGACTTTTTGAAAAAGGCAGTTTATGGCAGAGACATTGAAGAAGCTGGACGAATTGGTGGCCTTGTGCAAGCGGCGGGGATTTATTTTCCAGAGCAGTGACATATATGGCGGCCTGGCAAGCTGTTACGATTACGGCCCCCTCGGCGTCGAGCTCAAACGCAACGTCAAAAACCAGTGGTGGAAGTCCGTCGTCCAGATGCGGGACGACATGGTCGGCCTGGATTGCAGCATCCTGATGCACCCCATGGTCTGGAAAGCCTCCGGCCACGTGGACAAATTCGCTGACCTGATCGCCGAGTGCAAAAAATGCAATACCCGTACCCGGGTGGACCACCTGAAGGGCGTCGAAGGCGAGGAAACGACCCATCACAGCCACGCGGAAGTATCTGAAAATAATCTAGTTAGCAAAATCTGCCCAAACTGCGGGGCCAAAGGCCAATTCACCAAACCGATGCCGTTCAAGCTGATGTTCGAGACGCAGATGGGAGCCAATGCCGAGGATTCGATGACGCTGTACCTGCGCCCGGAGACGGCGCAGGGGATTTTCGCGAATTTCCGCAATGTGCTGGACACCACGCGGATCAAGATTCCCTTCGGGATCGCCCAGATGGGCAAGAGCTTCCGGAATGAGGTGACAACCAAGGCGTTTATCTTCCGGACGCGGGAATTCGAGCAGATGGAGATCGAGTTTTTCTGCAAACCCGGCACCGACGAGCAGTGGTACGAACACTGGAAAGAGCAGCGGCTGAACTGGTACACCGATCTGGGGATTCGACCGGAAAATCTGCGGCTGCGGAAGCATGAGGATGATGAGCTGGCCCATTATGCCAAGGGGTGTGTCGATATCGAGTATAAATTCCCATTCGGCCAGGGAGACTGGCAGGAGCTGGAGGGAATCGCCAATCGGACGGACTATGACCTGCGCCAGCATCAGCGGGGGATGCGGTCGATGACCAAGTGGTTCGAGGCCAAACGGGACACGCTGAAAACTCCGCTGCTGGGGGAGGATGAGGAGTATCAAAAGGGGCCGCTGAGTTATTTTGATGATGAGGCCAAGGAGCGTTATATCCCCTATGTAATCGAACCGTCCGCCGGCGCGGATCGCGGGACGCTGGCCTTTCTGGTGGATGCCTACGCGGAGGAGGAAGTGCGGGGCGAGAAACGCAGCGTGCTGCGGTTTGACCCGCGGCTGGCGCCAATCAAGGTGGGGGTGTTCCCGCTGGTGAAGAAGGAAGGGATGCCGGAGAAGGCCCATGCGATTTATAACGACCTGCGCAAGGGTTTCCCCTGTTTTTACGATGAGAAGGGCGCAGTTGGCCGCCGCTATCGCCGGCAGGACGAGGCAGGTACACCGTTCTGTGTAACAGTGGACGGCCAGACCAGCGAGGATAACACCGTCACCGTGCGGGAGCGGGATTCGATGGAACAAATTCGTATCAGCAGCGATCAGGTGGTCAATTATCTGCGGGGGAAACTGCAAATGTAGGAGTCCTGGCTATGCGTTTCATGCAACTTTCCCAGTGGACGGCGTGTACCTGGATAGGCACCCTTGGAATTGGTTTGCTGTGGTTGATGGCGGAAAGCGCCTGGTGCCAGGACGCCGCCGGGGGTCCGGGGCAGCCGGGAAAGGTGATGAAAGCCCAGCCCCACTGCATGCCGGCCGCTGGAACCGTTTTCCAACTACAGGGAATAGCGGGTGAGTATGTCCAGGCGGTCTGCGATCAATGGTTGAAGGGGCTGGCCGAGAGGAACCCAGCCATTCTGGAGATGTTTGCCGACCGGGATAAGGAGCCGGCCCGTGATTTACTGCCCTGGTCGGGGGAATTTGCCGGAAAATATCTAACGGGAGCGGTGCAGATTCTTCGGCTGACGCAGGACAGTGAACTGCGGGAGTATCTGGCGAATTTTGTAAAGCGGCTGGTGGCGCTGCAGGCCGAGGATGGGTATCTGGGTCCGTGGTCGAAGGAATATCAGCTTACCGGCCGGGGAGCAAAGGTATGGGAGAATTATCCCACCTGGGATGCCTGGAATCATTATCATGCCATGCTGGGTCTGATGCTGTGGTATGAGGAAAGCGGGGATGAGGCGGCCTTGCAGGCGGCGCAAAAGATTGCGGATTTGCTATGTAATACCTTTCTGGACCAGCCGGGCGGCATGACGGTTATGCGGGCCTGTTCGGTGAATCATGCCCCGTTACATTCGCTGGGGATTTTATACATGAAACATTCCAACCCGCGTTTTCTGGTTTTGATGAATCAGATTGTGGAGCAGGAGTTCCCCACGGAGGGGAATTACGTGAAACTGGCCCTGGCCGGTAAACGGATGTCCCAGTTTCCTCATAAGCAGGAAACCGGTGACTCCGATTTTCGCCGTTGGGAGAATCTGCACATCATCATGGGATTGGCGCCGCTGTACTGGATTACCGGGCAGGAGAAATACCGGCAGGCCTTTGAGCGTATCTGGTGGAATATCGTCGAGCAGGACCGGCATAATACCGGGGCGTATTCGACAAATGAGGCCTCGGTGGGCAATCCGTATGCGATTGGTTCCATTGAAACCTGCTGTGTGGTGGCCTGGGCGGCAATGTCGGTGGAGATGCTCAAGCTGACGGGGGATTCGATAGTCGCCGATGAGTTGGAGCTTAGCTTTTACAATGCGATTCTCGGTTATCAGGACCGCTCGGGCAAATGGTGCACCTATCATACTCCCATGGACGGCCAGCGGATCCCCAGCACCGTGCATATTGCCTTCCAGAAGCGGCCCGGCAGCGAGGAACTGAACTGCTGCAGCGTCAATGGTGCCCGGGGCCTGGGCCTGCTGAGCGATTGGGCCTTGATGCAAGACGAACAGGGACTACTGCTGAATTGGTATGGTCCCTGCGAAATGAAAACTCACGTTCAAGGTCAAACGGTGGTTTTAAAACAAACGACCGACTATCCGCGGACGGGAAAAATCGGAATTGAGATAACGCCGGAAAAGGCGGCAGAGTTTGCCATTCGGCTGCGTATTCCCCACTGGAGCGAAAAGACGGCGATTGCAGTAAATGGAATAGAACAAAATGAGATAAAGCCGGGTCAGTATCTGGTATTAAAGCGAAAATGGCAGCCGGGCGATGTGATTGAGCTGAATCTGGATATGTCGCTGCACTTCTGGGCGGGGGAAAAGGAATGCCAGGGCAAATGTTCGGTGTATCGCGGGCCGATTCTGCTGGCCTATGCCACGGAAAATCTGAATCTCAAACTCAGTCCGCAGTGGCAGCGATTCGGGGAAACCTACGCCTGCAAAGACGTGGGAGCGGCCATTCGCCTGGAATTCAAGGGGGAGCGGATCGAGTGGGTGGGCAACAAGTTTGATGATGCAGGTATCGCCCTGGTCAAGATCGACGGGCGGGAAGTGGGGCGGGTCGATCAATATGACCCGGTGCGCGGCCAGCCGTTCTCCTGGGAATATACCGGCCTGGAATCCGGGCAGCATACCATTGAAATTTCCGTAACGGACCAGAAGGCGGAGGCGTCCAAAGACCTCTGGATCAACTTTACCAAATTGCTGCCGGCGGAACGGGAACCGGTTTTTGACGCCCGCACGCTGGCGGCAGAATCCCAAAATCTCGTCGATTCGGCAAAAGATATCATTGCCCTGGAATGTACCAATGCGGCGGGGGAAAAGCTTATTCTGCGGGATTTCGACAGTGCCGGCGAAGAGGGGAAATATTATCAATCCTGGCTGGAGGTGCAAAATGTCGAATCTACCACCTTTAGCCGGATGAATCCCCTGCGCAGCGGTCGAAAAATAAAATGAACCGGCTTTGAAAGTTTTTTTGATGAAGACGTGTTTCTCCCAGCTTCTGTTCTTTGCCCTGGCAATAGGAGGACTGCCCGGCGGGAACGGATTGATCGCCAAACCGCATGTCTGGGTGGCCGATGGTATGGAACGGGTGAGCCAAACCGGCGAACCAGGCCGGGAAAGACAGGTACGATTATTCGCGGCGCGGGGGGAATATGAGCCGTTTCAGGTAATCGTTACGGCCCGGGGGGAGAACCTTACCCGTGTGAACCTGACCCTCAGCGATCTGGAGGGTCCGCAAAAAATCAGCAGTAGCCATTTCACCCTGTACCGGGAGCATTATATCCAGGTAAAAAAGTCGTCCCCGGTTTGGCGCGGGCCGCCGAATCTGCCGCTGGGGGTGGGCTGGTACCCGGATGCCTTGATCCCGTTTGTCGATCCGCAGACGAGAAAAGATATCGAAGGGGCGAAGTATGACGCCGTGCCGTTCGATCTGGCGGCGGGACGGAACCAGCCGCTGTGGGTCGATCTCTTGGTGCCCTATGACATCCCGGCGGGCTTGTATAGGGGGTACTGTACCATATCGTCCGATCAGGGCAGCGACCAGCTACCCATCGAACTGACGGTCTGGAATTTCGATTTACCGCGGCGGCCTTCGCTGCGTTCGCGGTTTGAGGGCGGGGAGGTGGTATTGCAGCATAAGCTGATGGGCGAGGGGGACTATACGCGGATGAACGCTATCAACGTCGGTATCTGGGCGGGGGGTGGCAGTTGGCAGTGTCTGCCCATTCGCCCGGCGGAACCGGTCGAAACTTGGACGCAGAAAGAATCTTCTTATCCGGAAGAAGTACGGCCCTATCTCTATAATTATACCACCGATGAGATCAGCAATTGTAAGGATTTGTACGAACCGGTCAGGGAATGGGCGCGGAATATCCATGCCGGCTCCCGCATCAAAAATCTGATTGTCATGATCCCTACCCCCGAATTGTATGATGACGGCACCGGCCGGCCGGCGGTGGATATCTGGGTGGTACTGCCGGCGCAGTCCTATGAGCCGGAGGATCTTAGCCGAATCCGGGAGGCGGAGCGGCTGGGCTGCGAAATCTGGTCGTATAACTGCAATGTGCAGGACAGCTATTCCCCGAAATGGCAGATTGACTTTGCCCCGATGAACTATCGCATTCATCCGCTGATTAATCAGTCCTACGGTTTTCCCGGCCTGCTTTACTGGCGGGTGGACCTGTGGTCGGAGGATCCCTGGACCACCTTTGCCGATACGGATTATCCCGGTAACGGCCATCTGATCTATCCCGGCCAGCCGGCAGGGATTTCGCAGCCGGTCCCCTCCCTGCGGCTGAAGTATTTGCGGGAGGGCGTCGAGGATTATGAATATGTGGAAATCCTCAAGAATCTCGGCCAGAAGGAATTTGCCCTGCAAGCCATTCAGCCGGTGGCCGCCGACTGGAAACACTGGACGGCCGATCCCCAGGCCCTGTACCGGGTACGGCAGATTCTAGGCGAAAAAATCCAGAAATTACAAAAAAAATAACGGAACGGCTGAATCCGGATTTTTCAATTTACAATTCAGGATTCTTTGCTAAAAAGGAGGCAATCGTTCAAACAGGCAGGGACGCAGGAGGCGTCCGGAACCGGCAGATGGAGCTGCAATGCGTTGGACAGAAAAGGCGAAACGGCTGTTATGGATCTCGGTGATGACATGCCTTTCCGGTATGTCGTTCGGCTGCAAGGGTGACGGTAAGGTAAATCCTTATATCGCCCAGCGGGTCTGGGAACTGACCAGCGACGACCCGGTTACCGTGCAGGCGGCCATTGATTTTCTGCTGAATCAGAAACCCAGAAATGTGGTGCCGGCCCTGATGGAGAATCTGGATGACATGCATCCGCTGGCGGTGCGAAAGGTGCTGATCCAGGATATGCGTAATTCAGCGGCCCCCATCCGGCGTTATCAGCCGGAAAAGGTTTGCGATTTGATCGCCGCCTTGCTGCATCATGTGACTGGCGTCAGCCATGGCACTATTTACAATGGCGCCAGTGATACCCAGCGAATCAAGACCATTGCCGCCTGGCAGGCCTGGTGGAGCGCGAATAAACAACATTACCAGTAAGAAGAAAACTGAGATTGCAAGTTAGGAGTGACATGGAAGCCAAGAGAATCCGAATCAGCGAAATGAATCAAAATGTGGGGCAGGAAGTTACGGTATCCGGCTGGCTGTATAACCTGCGGGCCAGCGGCAAGGTGCAGTTTTTGATTGTACGCGACGGCAGCGGCTACTGTCAGGGGGTCTTCGAGAAAAAAGAGGATAGCGCGGACCGGTTCGAGCAGGTCAAGCATCTGGGCCAGGAGTCATCCCTGACAGTTACGGGAACCGTGCGGGAGGAGCCGCGGAGCATCGGCGGCTATGAGCTGGCGGTGGCCGATGTGCGGATTGTGCAGAACACCCAGGGCTATCCGATCACGCCCAAGGAGCACGGCATCGAGTTCCTGCTGCGGAACCGGCATCTGCATCTGCGGTCGCGGCGGCAGTGGGCGCTGGCCCGGATCCGGCATACGGTGGTGGAGGCGATCCGCGGATTCTTCAACAGCCACGGTTTCACGCTGGTCGATACGCCGATCTTTGCCCCGGCGGCTGGGGAAGGGGAGCAGACGCTCTTTGCGGTGGATTATTTTGGCGAGCCGGTGTATCTGGCCCAGACGGGTCAGTTGTATCTGGAATCCGCCGCCCTGAGCCTGGGCAAGGTCTATTGTTTCGGCCCCACCTTTCGGGCGGAAAAGAGCAAGACCCGGCGCCATCTGACGGAGTTCTGGATGGTCGAGCCGGAAATCACCTACATCGAACTGAATGACCTGATGGGAGTAGCCGAAGATTTTATCTGTTCGATTGTGCAGGCAGTGCTGGCAAAAAACCGGGAGGAACTGGAATTCCTGGAACGCAATCTGGCGGAACTGGAGCAGATTCAAAAGCCGTTCGTGCGCCTCAGTTACACCGATGCCGTCGAATTGCTGCACAGTGAAAAGGTGAAAAATTTTCTGCACGAACAACTGGCAGCCAAACAAGCCCAGTTAAAAGAGACCGAAGCCAATATCGCCCAATGGACCGCGGAACAGGAAACCGCCGCAAAGCAGTGGCAGAAGGATAAGCTGGCGGCCCAGATCATCAAGGCCCGCGAGCTGGCGGCGGAAGTAAGCGAACAGATTACTAACATCCCCCAGCACATGGAACTGGCCGCCGGCTTCCGCTGGGGCAAGGATCTGGGCGGCTCGGATGAGACGATTATCGCCTCGCTCCATGACCGGCCGATTTTCGTGCATCGCTACCCGAAAGCGGCCAAGGCGTTCTACATGAAGCCCGACCCGGAAAACGGGCAGGTGGTATTAAATTTCGACTGCCTGGCCCCCCAGGGTTACGGGGAAATCATCGGCGGCTCCATGCGCGAAGACAGCTACGAGGCCCTCGTCGCCCGCATTCAGGAGGAAGGCTACAATCAGGCCGACTACGAATGGTACCTGGATCTCCGCCGCTATGGCTCGGTCCCGCACGGCGGCTTCGGCCTGGGCGTGGAACGGACCGTCGCCTGGCTGGCCGGCCTCAAGCACATCCGCGAAACCATCGCCTTCCCGCGCATGATGGGTAAAATTTACCCCTAATATTCCTTCCGGAAGGTTTGACATGCAGAAATTTCGACTGCCCAGAATCGCGATCAGCGGGTTTAAGAAATCAGGCAAAACCACTCTGATCGAATCGCTGGTGCCGGTCCTGAGGGGACAGGGTCTGCGGGTGGGGGTAATCAAGCATCAAAATGAGACGGTGGAACCAGAGCGGCCCGGCAGCGACACGGATCGATTCCATTCGGCGGGCGCGGCGGTCATTGGGTATGACGGGCAGTCAATCTTTTGGCAAGCGGCTTCAAGCCCTTTGCAGGTGGAATCCGCCGGGGCTTTGTCGGGTGATTCGACGGATGGCCCGGAGGGAGCGGACCGGATCCTTAAGGAGCTTATCCGGCGTTTGGATGAGTACGCGGACCTGATCCTGATCGAGGGCTTTAAAAAAAGTTCGGCCGATAAAATCTGGCTGCTGAAGGAGGGCGAGGAAAAACCACCGATGGAGATTCCGCATGTTATACAGGTACTGCGCTGGAGGGAGGACCGGTTATCCGCTGTCCTGAGGATCATTGAGAAATACCTAAAGGCAAACCGGCATGAGGAATAAGACAATGCAATTTGTCATAAAACTGGCGTTGGCTGTTTTGATAATCGTTCTTTGTGCCCAGATTGCCCGAGCCCGGCCCACCTTGGCGGGTCTGATCGCGGTAATGCCGCTGACCGGCCTGATCGTCATGCTCTGGGTTTACAGCGACTGCCAGGGGGATGCCGTGCGCATGGGTCGTTATACCCTGGGAGCGGTTTGGGGAATTCTGCCGTCTATTGTGTTTTTCGGTTCGGCCTATATGTGTTTTCGCAAAGGAATGTCGCTGGGGTGGGTACTGGGAGTCAGTTCGATGATGTGGATTCTGGCGGCGCTGGTTCATCAATATTTTTTGCGTCCGCGATGAGCCGGCAGCAATGCGAACCGCGATGAATGAGGCGGGCGATTTGCAGGGCGGATAATACGGATTGGGTATAGAAAATAATCCATTGATCCTGCCATTGCCAGTTTAGCAGGCCGCAATCCAAAAGGATTTTCTGTATGTCGCGGGTCAGCAGTTTTTGGACGGCAGGGGCGTTATCCGTGTAGAGGGTAAAAGCTTCATCAAATTTCATATTCCCGGTCGGCATGGGAGCAAAACTGCGGAACTTTCCCAGAGGTAAAAAAGGCTGATCTGCCAGTGCGATAACGGATGGCAGAGAGACCTTTTGCTGCCAGGCTATGACGCTGTAGTGGTGAAGAGTACGATCCTGGCCGGAGCCGGTTTCGTAGCGATAATCAAAGGCGAAGACCGTCCGTTCCTCCCTTCTGCTTGTCAGGATGTTAAGAATTCGCCGGGAATGGCCGAACTGCATGAGATAGCAATCGGCCAGCCGTGCCAGCAGATCCAAAGTATCCCCGCTGCTGAAACGCATTTGGAGCCGTAAAGCCAGCCCCGCCAGCATCTGGCGGCGCTTGCGATAATAATAAATAACCCAAACAATCAGAATGGCTATGACCAGACAGGCTATCCATATTGTTGGTTCCATCATGTCGCCATCATACGCACAAAATCCGCCGCCGTCGAGAAAAAGGCTTAATCCGCATATTTCACGAGATTTTGAGACATATACTTCTAACTCCTTTATTTAGCGTGTCTTACATACTTTTTAACGCTTCACCATCAACAACAGTCTGTTTTTCGGCAAGAATTTTTGGCCGCCTTCGAGGCCGCAGGAGCTATCTTCCGCAGGCATATAAGTCTATATTTCGAGGACAGATAGCGACGAGAACGAAGAAGACGGACAAAAAGACCGCTGAAAATCGAAAGCCTGTGAAATATGCGGGTTAACCAGGGCAAAATTCTTGTGTCTTATACGTTAGAATGAACTTGAAATCGAAAAAATGAATGATATTTATAAACAACGTTTGATAAAATAGGAGTAGTTGAACAGGATTTTAACGAAAAAGAGGTGTGCGATGAATACAAAAAGTTTATTAGTCCTTATTTTAACCATATTTGCGCTAGGAGCGAATGTTTTGGCCGATGGCCGCCGCGGCGGTCCCCCCCGTGATCGTGGTTCCCGGCATGATACCCGGGTAAGCGTCCATATTGGCTCCAGCCGGCCCTATTACCGGCCCGCTCCCTATCCGCGGCCTGTCTATCATTATGCGCCCCATCGGGTTTATTATCATCACTGGCCCTATTATTACCATCGCCGGGTTTATGTGGCTGCCCCGGTTCCGCCAGTAATCGTGGAAAGACCGGCGGTAATCGTGCAGGAACCGGCCATTATTGATACCGGTTCGACGGTAGTGCAGGTTTCCCGTCAGGAGCAGCTTATTGACCGGGTTCTCCATGAATCCACGGATTTGCGCCGGCGGGCCGCCCGGGAATTGGCGGAATTTGATAATGTGTCATCGACGGCGGTTTTAATCGATGTTCTAATAAACGATTCCAGCGCGGAAGTGCGGGAAGCTGCCGCCAAGAGCCTGGGAGAGATCAAAGACCCGGCCGCCTATGAATTTTTGGTGCGAAGCGCTAGCCTGGATGGCGATGAACTGGTCAGAGAGCGGGCCGGCAAGTCCGCCGATGAAATCCGGAATGCCGAGGGCGCGGACCGGTTATATGTCAGCCCCGCTCTGCCGCCCATGAATTACGGGCAGGAAAAGCTGGGAGTATATCTGCAGGATCTGCGGCTGGGATCCTCGGATGTCCGCAAAAAAGCGGCTGATAAACTCGATGATTATCGGGGAACCCAGTCGGTGGCCGCTTTGATTAACACCATGATCAATGATTCCTTTGATGATGTGCGGGAAGAAGCAGCGGAAAGCCTGGGCAAGCTGGGCGACCGGGCCTGCCTGCCGTTCCTGGAGATGGCCAAATACAACGATCCGTCCGGCTCGGTGCGGAAGGATGCGGAAAAGGCCGTCGAAAAAATTTATAACACGATTCAATAAACCCGATAACACCAGGTTTTGCATCTGAGAGTGCCAAAAGGACAAACAGTTAATTCTGTTTGTCCTTTGGTATTGGGGCGGACTGCCAGATCAGATCGGCCTTGCGGATGATATAGCTGTTTAAGGCTCGCCGCAGCCAGGCAAGCTGATTTTTCTCCATCGCGGTTTTTATGGCGGCGGCCAGCAGGTCGGTGCCGGCAGGCAATGGGATATTGGCAGCCTGCATCTGCTGAATTCTATCCAACGTCTCCGCCGCCTGCTTTTGCAGGGCATCGGCGATATCCTGGGGCGGCGCGGCAGTGAAACCGGTAATCTTCGCATCGGGCGAAAGAGCGAAGGTTTGCAGGCCGTAGGGACCGAGGATCAGGTGCCAGTCTTTAGGGGCGTTTACCGATTCGCCGGTGGTGAGATCGGTCGCCTTGCCGGCGGGGTTTTCAAGTTTCAGTGCGACTTCCACGGGGTAGTATTCGCGGTTAACCAGGTAGAGATAACGTTTGCCGTCGGCCGGGAGGGTGCGAACCGCGACCGGATCGGTTGAAGTACCGACCGTCTGGAATTTTTTAGCAGGCAGGGTTTGATAGGCACGGGCGAAACTTTGAATTTCATCCGTATGGGCGGAATCCAGGTAAAGGCCGCCGCGGGTGATCCGGTAGGCATCAAGTTCGGCGAGCGCATGGGCGGCGTGTTCCATATAATGGGCGCCAGCCTGGAAGGGGGAGGTGATTCGCAACTGATAATCCCACCAGAAGCCATCTTTGGGGTAGGTGGAGTTCATGTGAAAGATGCCCTCAGCCGGTTTGCCGCAGAGCACCGCGAATTGCTTGGCCTGCGGATCATCGGGAGCACAGGGATACCATTTGTGGTCGCCCCAGGCTTCGACCCAGCAGTCGAAGACGTACGCACCGGAAGTAGGCAGCGAACCCACCGCATCGAGTGTTTTTCTGTCAAGGAAATCGTGGTCGCGGAACATACAGGAACTTTCCAGCGGAGTATTGACGCCGGCGGTGCCCCAGCCGTCCCGGTCCCGGGCCTGCACGAGGGAGAGATCGACTTCGATGCCGGGTTCGTTCTGGTAAAGATTAACATCAAAACCCCCTTCCCGGTACAGGTCATAGGTGGTTTTGCGGGCGTAGAGTTGATGGGCAGGACTGTTGGCGATGCCCACCCAGCCGGGTATCGTGGTTTCGGTCCACATGGTGATGGTCAGGCGCAAATCCGGACGGGCCGCCACCACAATATCGCGCATCTGGCGGAAGAGGTCGCGGATTTTCAGGCAGCGCCATTCCATCCATTTTTCGAGATGGTTATTGACCAGAAATTCATAACGTTTGGAGAAGCGATCTGGCGCCTGGGTATCAACGGGGATTTCGATGCCGGTTTCCTTTTGGAAGAGGGCGGCGGTGTAATCGTCGTAACCGGCATTGAGCGAGAAGAACCAGGTAATGGTCGCATGCCACATGTTTACCGAAATTCCCTTGAAGGCGGGATACTGGCTGTAGCGATTGGCAATTTCGCGGGTTACGGCCAGGATTGCCTTCTGCGCGGTCGGATGTAGAGGATTGAACATCACACCCTTGCCGAACGGGCCGGCACGTTCTCCATAGGCGTTGCCTTCGAGGCGGCCTTCAGCGCTCTTCTGGAGGTTGAGAACATTATAGATCGGGGTCCAGTCCATCGTGCTGCTCTGGACCTGATCGTTGCTGAGCATATTGTTGTAGGTATCTGCGCCGGCCTTGATGGAGTCCAGATCAATGTTCATGTTCTGCATGAGGCTGCCCAGCCGCAGCAGGGTCATGGAAGCCTGGAACTCCAGACCTTCCTCGCTGAAACGCTGAAGGGTCTGCGCCACCCAGTCGGCCGGCTGCGTGGTCCAGGGACTGTAGTACTGGCGGTCGGGGGCGGACACCCAGCCGAAATCGCCGCACGGTTCGATATCAGAAGGATAGAGCGGATGATGGTACCAGATGACTGGGTAGGTGAGTAGCCGCTGGCCGGTGTGCTTCATGTAGGAGATCATACGTTCAACCCATTCTTCGTGGGTAAAGGCTCCGACGCTGCCGCATTTGCCGCAGGGGTCTTCAAACTGGATGCCGAAATCGCGGCGGGGGCTGGCGGTCGGAGATGCGGGAATACTCATAGAGGGCAGGTCTTCGAGTTCATAAATTTTTACATCAGCGACGGCGGCCGGCTCACCATCGCTCCAGGTCATGAAGACGATGCTGCAATCGTTCCAGCGGGGCCAGAAGATGCGTTTGAGTTCCAGCATCCCGCCGGAGAGGGGCTGGTTGACACCGGTGAAGACACCGACGGTCAGGTCGTAGCTGGTGCCGTCCATCATGCACATGTAGCGGCGTTTGTCATCGGGATAGCGGACAACGGCCAGGTGGGGCCGGCCGATGTTCTCGACCTGGAAGCGGTAGCCGAAGCGGGAGAGCGGTTTGCCTTCCGCTTCGCGATAGCGTCCGGCGGGCGATTCCACCACTTGGATATTGCCGTGGCCGAAGTAGGTTTCCGCCGGGTATTCCTGCGTACAGTCAAATTCCCGGACCAACTGTTTGATTTTGGCAGACTCGGCGAAAGCAGATTGATTAAGAATTACCATGCCCATCAGAAGGAAAAGTAGCCGTGTTTTCATTTTAGTTCTCCGGTGTAGATTCCCGATTCCAGTTGAAATCGAATGTATGCGGATTCCAGTTTTATAGAATTATCATTCGGTTTGCCGTTCTCGACAATTACTTTTTCGTTCAGGGTCAGTTTGCGAGTATCGCTCGAGCGTGGGATTGAGATATCAGCGGCTGTGCCCTGAGGGATTTCGAACTGGAAGGCAAGGCCGGTCGTGTCGCTGCGTCGCCAGCTTATCGGTACAGGGCCGAATTCTGTTACTACGATGCCTTGGGCGAAAGTGAGATCGCCAAGACGAGGTTCAATTACGATTCTTTTTTGGGCAACGGGCTGTTCCACCCGCACACCCAGCACATAGGCGCTCAGGAAATAAGCGGGCGGAGCGCCCATGTTGTGGCAGGGTTCGTGCGGACCAAATGCCTCCCAGACGGTTTTGGTTTCATAATTCACCATCGCCGCCCAGCGCTGCCGAATCAAATCCAATACCAGTTGATCCACTTCCGGATTGTTCATCTGATAGAGCACCTCAAACAGATACCGATGCACATAGGGAGAAAAATCTTCCCGGGTATGATTGGCCAGCAACCATTGATTCACCCGCTCCCGGCGATCTTCCGGGACGATGCCGAAATATAAGGCCATCACAGCGCCATGAGCGGTGGGTGGTGTTTTCTGGCTGTCTTTGATTGCACCATAGTACGAGCCGATTTGTTCATCCCAGAGATATTCGTTGACCGCTTCGGATAAGGCAGCCGCCTCAGCAGCATATTGGTGGTGTTGATCGTTCCGGCCCAGGAGTTTTGCCATTGCCGCCATATCGTTGAAGGCTTTATAAATCGCGGCATTCAGCGTTACACCCTCGCAAACCTGATATACCAGCGGATTTCCGGGAAAGACAAATTCGCGGGCGTTGACTAGTCCATTGGGGGTCTTTCGGTCCAGAAACCATTTTAACTGTCCCGTGATAGAGGCCCACAATTCTCGTGCCAGTTCCAGATCGCCGGTGGTGTCATAATAGGTTCGGATCCCCTGCATCCACAGACACGCATAATCCTCGATGTAGCTGTGGATGTCCCAATAATCGCTGGGATAATTGGCCCGGACCCGGCCATCCGGCTGGGAGCTTTGCCCAATATGGCGGAGCATGTTCCGGATCAGGCGCGGGTCGCCGTACCACGGTTTGTCATCCGCACCGGGCCCGGCAAAGGCCACCCGCGTGATCGGATATTCATCCGAGACCCCATCCCCCAGCCATTCGACCCGTTCCCGTGTGGCACAATCGACATAAGCGTCCTCGGAGCAAAGCAGTACGGTACGCATCGAATTTTGCCACAGGGTATTGAGCATTTCGTCGCTGCAAGTGAAGCGGCCAATGCAATCGAAGGGGTAGAGACGGTTGATGATTTTGACATTGTGCAGTTGGATCGAACCCGAGCGGACCTCGAGCACGAGGTACTTGAAACCGAAGGTGTCGCCGCTGCGATATTCCTGGCGGCCGGCGCGGGCAATATACCGGTTGGGCATATTCCAGGCGGAAACGGGCTGGCTGCCGCTGCTGTAATAGGTCTGGGCGTAGTTCAGTTCCAACTGGCTGCCTTCTTCCGCTTCGAAGTCCAGAACGGAATAAGCCTGGGTAAATTCCCCGGCATCCATAATCAGCGTTTCCCCGTTTTGCAGGGCAATAGGAAGATGGAGGGGCTGGGTCGTTTCGGTTTTCGTTTTATGCTCGATGATCTGTAATGATTTTACTTCCTGTTCCCGCAACAGGGGGATAGAGCGAGGTTTAAGGGGGCCCCAGAGCGAACCTTCGATTTGGTAGGGCTGGGTCCATTGGGAATCGTCGAAACCGGGACGGCTCCAGTCGCCGGTATCTTTTCTGGCGTCGATATTGTCAGCAATACTGCTCCACATATGTTTGCCCGGCAGGAGGTCGGGAATTTCGGGCGAAAGGCCGAAACGGGTCTGGTCACTGGCCCGCCAGGCTTTGTCGGTAGTAATCGTGATAATTTTACCATCGGAATCTGCGATGTCGAGCCGGGCGGTAAAACCGGGCAGGTGATTCATCATCCGGCCGTTGACCGCGCCGGAATAGTTATGCACCAGGACCGCGATGGCATTGGGGCCGGGCAGTAAAAACCTCTGAATATCCAGCGTATCGTATTCCGGATATCGAGGATCGAAGCGGCAGGGTCCGCGGTCCACATAAACACCGTTAATCCATAGAATATATCTGGAGTCGGCAAAAAGATGCAATTGGGCCTGGGTGGGCTTTGAGGGCAGATCGAATTCCCTTCGAAAGACGCAATAGATCTGCTGGAGAGCAGGTTTTTCCTCGATCCAGATTAGCGACTGCTGCAAGGATGGCCCAATTTCCTCCCCGGCGGCGTTCCCATATGCCGGACATGCCCCCACGCCCAGCCAGATCACCCCAAAGACCGGGAGGTATCGGCTCAGGTTTTTTGGAGTTTTCCCCGAACATGCCAAACCGGATGGTAGTGATCGTGACACAAAAACTCCTTACTATTCGTAGATACGTTCCATCAGAAAGAAGTGGGAGAAACTATACCTGCTTTTGCCGGATTTGTCAAAATATTTCCAATATTCACGGTCCGCCATTGATTTTTCCGGAGAAATTGGTATAAGGCGGAAAAGTGTAATGCGGAGAAAATGGTATGAGTAAGAAATATGGAATCCAAAAGGCCATCCTGCTTTGCTGTCTGCTGGGTGCAACAGGGCTGATCGGCTGTGACAAGGGAAAAAACGTAGTAGATAACCAGGATATTGTCAAACCCATACAGGAGCAAGCAGTGAAAACAGACCAGGCAAATTCTAAACCGCAGGTGGCTTTAGAGACCACGATGGGGGAAATCATAATCGAGCTAGACGGCCAGGCGGCCCCGGTGACGGCGGCGAATTTTATCCAGTATGTCAAGGCCGGTTTTTTCGATGGAAAAGACGGCCAAGGCGAGACAATCTTTCACCGGGTGATACCGGATTTCATGATTCAGGGCGGCGGATTTACCCCAAAGATGCAGCAGAAAAGCAGCGGCAAGCCAATTGTCAATGAAGCCGCAAATGGCCTAAAGAATGACCGTGGGACGATTGCCATGGCACGGACGAACAATCCCAACAGTGCCACCTGCCAGTTTTTTATCAACCTCAAGAATAACGATTTTCTGAATTATGCCCCCGACAATCCCGGTTATGCGGTGTTCGGCAAGGTCATCAAAGGCATGGAAGCGGTGGATGCCATTGCGAAGGTAAAGACCGGCAATAATGGCCCCCATGGTGATG
>JAKQBU010000180.1 GCA_029573975.1 Planctomycetota bacterium | reverse complement strand
GCCTTCGACCAAAACGCAAGCGGCCATGCCGGATTCGGGCAGCACGGGTTGCGGCTGTGCCTCAGAAGCACCCTGTACGGAGGATAAGGGATGTTCCTGCACCCTATCCCGTGGGAATGAATTGCCAGCACAATTTTTATCTCTAAAAAAGGCAATCCTTATTCGCCCATCTCCTTTACCGATGATGCCTGCCATAGTATCGACTTGCCCTTTATGTGTGCTTGCCCCTATGACAGGTACTTTCCATGCCAGCCGGCCGGGGTATCTCAAGGTATCCGCCGAGGCGCTCCTGTGCCGCTTTCTTTGTTGAGAGCCATCAGGTATTTTTCGGGTATTGCCCTTGTTTTAAAAACCAAAGTACCAATATGGAAAGGATACTACCATGAACAAGAAAATAAACATTCTGCTAATCGTCGCAGTGGTTTTGGGCCTGGGAACATACGCTCTACTCAGCGGACAGGCGGCTAACCTGACCGGCGGTACGGCCATCGACACCCAAACCACCGCCGCGGGATGCACCTGCAATCCCTGCACGTGCAATCCGTGCAACTGCCAATGTAAATCCAAAACCGCCTGTGCCCCCTGCAAGTGTCAGGATTGCACCGGCTGCGGCGGCTGCGGCAAGTAACCGCGCCCGTTTTTACAGGCTGTAAAACCTCTGAGCGGCTCGATCTTTCGAGCCGCTCTTTTTTTTTGTGGTAAGGAACCAGAAGACACAAAGTTGACGGAACCTTCAAAAGTCGATATGGACATCCAAAAACGGCTGTGGCTCCCCAATAACCAGGGGCCGAAGAGCTTTTGACGCTGGCGTCAAAGTCAAAAACCATAAAAAAAGAATAGGCGCAAGGAGGAATCCCAGTACAATAAGAAGCAAATCATCCGGCGGCCAGCCGGTCCAGTTGACCAGAGAAATCCCAGTTTAGAATGGTACCTATTTGGCCAAGAAAAAAGATAAACAAGTAATTCTGAATATGGCCAGCAGCCTGCTCCTGACCCTCTCTAACCTTGTTATCTACTTTTTCATCACCCCGTTCATGCTGGCTCAGATGGGGGAGGAACTATTAGGTGCCTGGTCTTTCATCGGCACCCTGATTGGTTATACCGCCATGGTCCAAAGCTCCACCACCGGCGCTATGACTAAATATGTAGCTGAATACAAAACTCAAAATAATCAGGAAAAACTTCTGCTGGTCATCAATTCCGGTATAGCACAATACCTGCTTCTTAGTCTCGTAGCCCTGGTAGTCGGTTCGATCCTGTGTTATCTGACCGGATTTTTCCCGAAACTGCAAGTCAGCGGCTATCTGAGCACAATCCGTGTAACCTTTGGAATCATGATTTTGAATCTGGCCCTGGACCTGCCTTTCATGGGCATCCGGGCCACCATCGCAGGGCTTCATCGCTACGTTTTTCTGAACACTCTCCAACTCCTCCGAATCATGGCGTATGCCGGCGGCACGGTTCTGGTTCTCCTGCGCGGCTGGGATTTAATCGGCCTGGCTGTCTGTGATTTTATTCTGTGCGTTACCGTTAATATAACATCGTATGTCTTTCTACGGAAAATTCTATCCTTTCAACTGGCCTGGCGATATTGCCGCTGGGATACGATCAAGCTGATTTTCAATTTCGGCATTTTCAGCTTCATCAGCAGTTTTTCTACCATGATTTTTTATTACACGGATAATCTGGTTATAGGATATATGCTGCCACTGCCGCTGATCATGATCGCTATTTACGGATTCGGCTTTAAAATTCTGGAAAGTATCAAAAGACTCAATCAGTCCGCGGTAGGGGTATTAATGCCGGTGGCCAGTGAAATTTCCCTTTTGACCGGAGAGGAGCGACGGCGCAAACTGGAGGATTTATTCACCCGCGGTTCCCGCTTTTCGGTCATCCTTACCTTGCCCCCCATTCTGTTTCTGCTGGTATTTGGCAAGGAATTCTTTCGATTCTGGCTGGGAGCCGGTTATGAATATGTCGATCAAACCTACTGGATTTTCGTCATCCTGATCGTGCCCCATGCCTTTGTTTTCAGCCAGTATGTCGGCCCCAATATGCTGGTGGGCCTGGCCAAACACCACGCCTTCGCCTATATCCTGCTGGGACTGGCCCTGGTGAATCTGGGTTTGAGTATCTGGCTCGCCCAATATTATGGCATTTACGGCATCGCCCTGGGCACCGCCATTCCCATCACCCTCAGCCGCCCCATCATGCACTTCTACTTTAAGCGGGTCTTTGACATCTCCATGAGAAAATACTACTGGGATGTCTGGTCCCGCCTGACCCCCATCGCCGCCGTCTTAACCGGATTGCTGGTACTCTGCAAATATCAAATCAACATCTCCAACATGCCCGCCCTGGTGGGCCTGGCCGCTATTTATGCCTGCCTCTTCTGGCTGCTGTCCTACTGGACGCTCGATAGCTATGAGCGGCAGGTCATCCAGCACATAATCCGCAAGATAACCGGGAAAGCACCGGCCTCTCCCCCCTCTTCATAAATACCCCAGATCGGCCAGCCGCTTCTGAATTTCTCCTTCCTCTTCCGCCGAATAATTCGAATCCTTTACCTCTGCCCCCGCTGCCTCCGTGTAACGTACGGCGAAAGGCTCGGTAAACACCTCCGTCAGCACCCGCCCATCC
>JAKQBU010000179.1 GCA_029573975.1 Planctomycetota bacterium | reverse complement strand
TTTGGAAAAGCCATGCTGGGGTCTGGCGCACTGGCCGCACTGGCTCTGGCGGAGGCCGGCGGGGCGGAACCGGAGCCGGTTTCGGGTACGGTCTTCGATGTCAAACAGTTCGGCGCCAAGGGAGATGGCCGGAACAACGATACCCAGCCTGTGCAGGCCGCCATCCGGGCCGCCGGCAAAGAGGCAGGCGGCTGTATCCATTTCCCCTCCGGCCGTTACCGGATTGCCGGCAGCCTGCTTTATGAGAGTGCCGGCCGCCTGGATATTACCGGCTGCGGCTGGAGTTCCGTCCTGCTGCATGAAGAAAATGAACCCCTGATGGTCTGGAAACCCGGCGTCTCCTGCCGGGGCGTATCCGTGCGCCATTTGTGCATAACCTCCTGCCAAACCGATAAATCCCCCGATACGGCGGCGATCCTCTGCCAGAGCGGCATGGAACAGTCGTTCTTCAGCCATCTGCTGTTCAACGCTGAATCCGCTTCGATGGGCAGCGGCATTGTCGTGGAAAAGGTGATGGATACCAGCACCATCCACCAGTGCCTCCTGTGGGGAGTAACCGGCACCGGGATCAAAGTAGCCGAAGGTTCGGAAGTGCGGATCTTCGGCGGCCGAATCATCGGCCGGGACCGGTATGCCGACAAAAGCATCGGCGTGCACCTGACGGGAAACAACGGCGGCGTGCATATCGTCACCACCGATATCATTGCCTTGCATACCGCTCTCAAAATCGGGCAGGCGGGCAATAAATCCAACCGGGAGGTCTTTATTACCCATGCTACCTTTGATAGTTCCATCCACGGGATTGTGCAGGTGGATGGTACCTACCTGAGCATGGCCGGCTGCTGGTCCGCTTCCTCGGATGAAGAGCAGATCCTGCTGGACAAAACCGCCCGGGGGGCGATTCTATCGATCGCCGGCGGCACGATATTCAACGGCGGAGCTTACAATAAGGGCGGGGCCAATCATGGCATTGTGGTGCTGGCAGGTTCTTTTATGCTCAGCGGCGTTACCGTCCGGCATAACAAAGGCACGGGCATCCTGGTAGGCAGTAACGCCGTGCAGGATTATGCCATCACCGGCTGCCGGATTGCCGACAACGGCACGGGGGTGGTGCTGGATGGCAATGGGTACGCCTGCACCGGCAATGTCCTGGCGCGCAACGGCACACACCTGATTGATAACGGGGGCATGAATAAACAGGTGGCCAATAATGTAATAACCCCCTGAAAAGAAATACTGCTCCGGACCGGTTACCCAAAACATCTCCCCCGGTCTTCGAACCGCTAGCCGGTCATGTCATCTGGTCTGGAATACCCAAAATAACGACTTACAGCCGTTTTCAAAATCAAAAAATAGCCACTTACAGCCGTTTCCCAAAACCGAAAATAAACACTTACCGGCATCGCCTCTTATCCTGCCTTTCCCATATCGGGCCAAAAAACCGCCCAAAATTCATCCATTTGTATAGCACTTTTACTCACCTTTCCTCCAGGTTGAACCCCTGTTTTATAGCATTTTATTCCTCTTTTACCTTACTTTATTCAACCTTTACCAACTCCGTCCATTTGCCCCATCTTGCCATTTTCCGCCCTGTTTTTCCTTGCGCAATAATGGCCGTGGTACATGGCCAAAATTGCGCAACGCAAAAATTTTTTGCTGAGCTTTGACAAGGGTTTACGTCATTTTCGGGCCAAAAAAATGACAAAAAACGTGCGCACGTGTGGACATCGGCCCCTATATAGAGGGACCGGGAGCACAGGCAAACCCCTCCGCCATCACGCCGCTTGCCGGAATGGTTTGCAACGGTGCCTGGCCGCAGTGTAATGCGCATAAATTCCGCCAGGCTATAGTTTTATGACGAAAAATTGTAAACATTTATACAATAAGGAGTTATGGATTTTTAATTTATTGGCAGCCCGGCCGGCCCTTAGGTATAATCAGGGGCAGAAGATATGAAACAGGCAGGATGCGTTGGATTTTATCATGCGGTTGAACCGATACCTCAGGTAGGGTGCAAGGATTAAACCGCGAAGGCCGCACGGACATAACCACAGGCCGCCGGCAAGAAAATGAAAAGGGATATAATAGTGACAGGTATAAATGACTGGATGAGCCGCAAACGGAGAAATGCCTTTACCCTGGTGGAATTGCTGCGTGAGGCCGGCAGAAATTATTGGCTGGCAGGCATTTTCTGCGGTATATTTTACTAAATATGAAACTGCGGTTCGGCAATAATCTGCCGGGACCGCCGGTAATCGCTGCTTTCGCTCCAGAGAAGAGAAGGCGGCAGAAACGGAATTATATGCTGGATACCGAAGATCTCATCGCGGCCGTCAGTTCAGCAGCCGGCTCCGGCGGCCGGGGCATTTTACGTCTCAGCGGGCCCGGCGCCATGGAGGCAGCCTGCCGTCTGCTCGTATGGATACCAACCGGCCCGCTTTCGCGGCTGCGCAGGCGGTATCACGGCCGCTGCCGATTGACGGCAACGGTAACGTGCCCGGCCCAATTGTACCTATTTCCCGGTCCAAACAGTTACACCGGCCAGGATATGGCGGAATTTCACCTGCCCGGCTCGCCCGCCCTGCTGCAGATGGTGCTGGAGCAGCTTCTGGAAAGCGGCGCCCGTGCGGCCCGGCCGGGTGAGTTTACGGCCCGTGCCTTCTTTCACGGGCGGCTGGACCTCTCGGAAGCAGAGGCGGTAGCCGAAGTCATCAACGCCCGCAGCGATGGGGAGTTGCGTGCCGCCCAGCGGCTGCTCGGGGGCGCCCTGCACCGCGTTTGTGGTTCCATCAGCGGGAAGCTGCTGGACATGCTGTCCCTTCTGGAAGCACAGCTTGATTTTGCGGAGGAGGAGATCGAGCTGATTTCAGTTTGCCGGCTGGGGAAGGAGTCGCGCGGGGTTTTGATGGAGCTGGAAGAACTACTGGCGAAGAGTGTTACATGGGAAGACCTGCATCATCTGCCGCAGGTGGTGCTGGCAGGTCCCGCTAATGCCGGCAAGAGCAGCCTGGCGAACCGTCTGCTGGGAATGGATCGCAGTATTGTCAGCGCCATCGCGGGCACCACGCGCGATGCGCTGACGGCCCCGCTGCGGCTGGCCCACGGGGAATGCCTGCTGATTGATACCGCCGGGCTGGGGGAGGTAATGGACCCGCTGGCCGAAAAAACGCAGAATCTTACGCGGCAGAAGATGGAGAACTGCGACCTGCTGCTGTGGGTGGTGGATGGGTCCCGGCCGGACGCCGAAGAGAATATCCGGCTGTGCCAGCCGCTTCCTTCGCGGCGGCCGATTCTGGTCGTGGTGAATAAAACCGATCTGTCGGAGACGGCCAAATTGAAATGCAGGCTGAACGCCTGTCTTTCTCCGGTTTTTGTCAGCGCTTTAACCGGTGAGAATCTGGAAGAACTGAAGGATCGCATAAGCCGAATTCTGCAAAAGGAAATTACGGACGGTCCGGCCCAGGCGCTGGCCCTGACGGTCCGGCAGCGGCAAGCTATAACGGAGGCTCGAATCCATCTGGAGGCGGCTGTTTTGATCCTTGAAAAGACGGATTCCCCTGCGCTGGAGCTGCTGGCGCTGGAAATTCGCGGGGCGATGGAACGGCTGGGGACGATCAGCGGCGAAATTGCAACCGAAGATATCCTGGGCCGGATTTTCTCGCGCTTCTGTATCGGCAAATAATTTATGAGTATGGAAATAGTATTATGTCAGCATGTAGAAAGGAAAAATGAAAAGGGCCCCGGGAAAACCTCGGACGCTCCTGTATCTGGCGATTGTTTTTTAAACGGCGGCGGCAATTGCGGCGTAGGGAAATTCCATTGCGCCAACGGCTGCCCAATAAGGATTCCTGGAAAGGATTGGATTACGATGGCTCCCCTCTTCAAAAACAGTATGTCATTTTCTTTACGTTTTATGATTCTGGCTCTACTGATACCGGCGATAACCGTTTGGGCGGAAAATGAGGTTGACCGGAATCTCCAGTGGGCTAAGCAGGTGTTCTCCGCCGATCCTGCGTCTGCCGGTGCGGCTTATCCTTTTTCCTTTGTGTATGGAGGGAAAAATTCATCGGAATTCCTGGGGAACTGGAAAAAGAACATAAAGGATACAATCCTGGATTCCACGAAACAACAACGAATCCTTACCCTCACTGATCCCCAAACCGGGTTGGAAGTTAAAGCGGTGGTTACCATTTATACCGATACCGCCGGAGTGGACTGGACCATTTATTTTACCAATACCTCCGACAAAGATACGCCGATTATTGAAGCGGTGAAAGCGCTCGATGTTTCGATGACAGCGGGACCGGATGTCATCCCGGTTCTCCACCGGATTCACGGTTCCAGAAATGGGATTGATGATTGGCATCCATTTTCCGAGTTAATTTCTACAGGAAAGCATATCGAATTCGGGGCCAATGGGGCCTTGTCCTCCTACGAAACAGCTCCATTCTTCAATTTAAATTGGGGGAGCGGCGGTGTGATTACAGCCATAGGCTGGACTGGAAATTGGGGATCCTCGGTAGCATACAATGAGAACAAAGAATTACATTCGATTGCCAGTATGCGAAATATACATCTGAAACTCCATCCCGGAGAAACCATTCGCACCCCCCGGATTATGCAGCTCTATTGGCTTGGCAGTGATGAACTTCGTTCCTACAACTTATTTCGTCGCACCATGTTGAATCATATTGTTCCCAAAATAAATGGCGAAACGATCGTTCCGCCTATTGTCCACCTGGGCACCGCGTTCTATGAGTTGAACAGCTCCAGCGAAGAAAATGTTCTGTCTCATGTAGATTCTATAAAAGGACTGGGGTTTGAGTACTTCTGGATGGATGCGTACTGGATGCGGGGCGATGTAGATCATGAAGCAGGTCCCAGTTTCCCCAATGGTATAGGCAACTATGGATTTCCCATAGAAAGAGTGCCGAGTTCCGGCTTCCCCCGGGGCCTCAAACCAATTGGCGATAGGGTACACAAGGAAAATATGGGCTTTGTAGTCTGGTTCGGCCCGGAAATTGTTTACCCCAATACCTATCTGGCGCGGGAACATCCGGAATGGGTGATTTCTCCCGCTGCCAATGGCAGCGGCACATTCAATCTTGGTATTCCCGAGGCGCGCGAATATATGACACGTTATATGAATACGGTTATCAAGGAATACGGCATTGATTGTTGGCGGACCGATTCCGGGCCTCAACTGGTGCACTGGGAATTTAATGATTCTAAGATTGGACCGGACCGAGGGGGTATAACCGAAATACGCCATGTAGAGGGCTACTACCAGATGTGGGATGATATGCGTAAAGCGAATCCGCATTTGTTTATTGATGATTGCTGTGGAGGCGGTCAGCGCATCGACCTGGAAACCATGTCTCGTGCGATTCCGCTTTGGCGTACCGATGGTACCATCGCCCCTCTATTCGCCAATGATTTCAACCACGCCGCCATGCTCAACCAGATTATGACCGCCGGCCTGAACCGTTATGTCCCCTTCAGCACCAGCGGTATGATGGGCGCTACTCCTTACTGGTTCCGCAGCGGCGTCAATGGCGGCGGGATTTCCTTCGCGGAAGATGTCCGGCCGCTGGCTTATAATCGCGATGCCGCCCGTAAGGGAATGAAGGAGTATAATAGCGCCCCGCAGGACCGCACGGAAGAATACCCGCGGGACCTGTTGAAAAAAGGGATTGCTGAGGCGAAACGAATCCGTAAATACTACTTCGGCAATTATTATCCCCTGACCCCGGCCTCCACCAGCCCCCGAGACTGGTGCGCCATGCAGTACCATCGCTCAGCCGAACAGGACGGCATGATTGTCGCCTTCCGCCGCCACGAATCCCCCGCTGCCAGCTTGCCTTGTACCCTTTTTGAAATCGATCCACAGGCCAGGTATGCGATCACAAAATACATAACTTACGATCCCTCTGAACCGGTTGCCACCACCGGGAAAGAATTCCGGAATAGCACCCTTATTATTGAAGAGTGCCCCGGCTCCCTGATTATTGAGTATCAAAAAATAAAACCATAACGAGGTAAAGGAAGAGTTTACAATGATTATTCTCCGACAAAAAAACACGCGATTTCAGCTCCCATCTACCCTCTGTATAACAGTGGTCTGTATCTTGCTGCTCTTTGTTTTCGTTACCGATAGCGCCGGTAATGAAACAGATTTCCATCTCCAGTGGGCACGGCAGGCCTTTTCCGAGCAGCCCGGCACCGAACCTTTTTCTTTTGTGTATAACGGCCAGCCGAGCCGCACTTTCCTGAGCACCTGGCAGCGGCAGGTCCAGGAACAGACGATGAATGGGACCAAACTGCTCCGTACCTTAAC
>JAKQBU010000461.1 GCA_029573975.1 Planctomycetota bacterium | reverse complement strand
GTAAGCGTCCGGTGAGGATAGCGGGTTCGAAAGGGCAGGCGGAAGGTGGAGGGGATCTACTTTTCCGATGGAGTCCGGTATAGGAGCCATTGATCGGGGAGTAATTCCAATAAACGGCTGACCGGAATACCGGGCAATCGTTCGAGGACATCGTTCAGATAGGCAAACAGATTCAGCCGGTGTCGTTTGGCAGACTGAGTCATGGTAAATAAAACCGCGGCGGTTCTGCCGCCCTTGTCAGAGCCGAAAAACAGCCAATTTTTCCGACCCAGTCCGATGGGCCGCATCAGATGCTCACCCGCATTATTATCGATGGATAAATCGCCGTCTTCAGTATATCGAACCAGGGCCTCCCAGTTGCCCAGGCAATAATGGATCGCCTGGCGGATCGGGCTTTTCGGCAGGGCCTGGGCTTCGGTTATACTTTCCAGCCAGGGCCGGAACTCCCCGAAAATCGGCAGCGACCGTTCCTGGCGGGCCTGATACTTCTCGGCGGCCGAACATTCCTTGACCTCCCGTTCGATGGCATACAACCGCTTATAGTACGCCAGGGCCGTATGGCTGAGCAGCGGATCGACCTGGCGGGCCTCGTAAAACTTCCGCCGGGCATGGGCATTGCACAAAACCTCGATCACCGGTTTGGTCAAATAAATCCCATCATAGCCGCCAAAGGCATCCGCCTGTAAATAGCCGGTAAAGCCGTTCAAGAATTCATCCGGCCCGGCCCGGGCCCGGCTGGGCGTGTAATCATAGACGTTGTACGGATGATTATTATCGCCCCGGTAAATCCACAAGCGGCCCTGCCGGGTTTGGTTGCTGTCTTTATCCTGCACCCGCACGGGGGTGTCGTCGGTGTGGATTACTTTCGAGGCCAGGACCCGCTGCTTCATCAAATCGTACAAAGGTTGTAATAGGGCGGCACTCTGTGCCATCCAGTCGCACATCGTGGAACGGGCGATCTTGACTCCTTCCCGACTGAAGATGTCCTCCATCCGGTAGAGCGGGCAGTGATCCGAATATTTGCTGACCACCACCTGGGCCAGCAAGCCGGCCCCGGCCAGCCCTTTTTCGATCGGCTCATAGGTATTCTTATCTGCCGTAACGATAGTTTCCTGGCAGTGCCGGCAGGCATACTTGTAGCGGATATGCTCGGTCACATACAAACTGGCCGGCTGATAATTCAACTGCTCGGTCTTTTCTTCTCCGATCCGCTGCAGCGGCTCGCCGCAGCAGGAACAGACCTTCTCGGATTCCTCCAGATCGTAAATCTTCTGCTGGCGGGGCAGGTGAGCCGGGATTTCGTTGCGGCCATGCCCACGGACTTTTCTTTCATACGTGATTTTCTGCGTGGGAACTGGTGCGGCGGAAGTAGCTTCTTCTTCCTTCGGTTCATACAAATCCCGTAAGGCCGGCAGTAATTCCTCCGGATCGATTTGTTCGGAGTGACGGCCATACCGGCTGCGCAGTAATAAATCCAACCGATGTTCCAGGGCGGAAATCGTGTGCTGGTACTTGTGAAGGGAATCCAGTAGATCGTTGATTACCTGATGGCATTGCGTAAGAGTATTCGGCAGGGGTAGGCTCGCATCCGTGCTTTCCATGCGTTTCTTATACGAAAAACCGGTAAACCTGTCAATCAGAAAATCAGAAAATCGTATTAATTTTTTAGCTGAAATCGTTTTTGGAAATGCACCGACGCGAGATCCACGCCTTCCAGCATCAGACTCAACTGCCGGGGATCCAGCAAACCGGAAACGGCCGGCACCTCCGGAATAACGAATGTCCCTTTTTCCAGGCGTTTATACCAGAGAGCGAAGCCGTCCCGGTCCCAATACAACAGCTTCAACCGGTCCCCCCGGCGATTCCGGAAGACAAACACATGCCCGCTCAGGGGATCCTCGTGCAGGAGGTCCCGGACCAGGACGGCCAGACGGTCGAAACTCTTCCGCAGGTCCGCCGGTTCGATACAGAGAAATACTTTTACTGCGGATGGGAACCGGAGCATAGGCACTCCCAGAGAACCGCAAGGGCTTCGTGAAGCAGTTGTTTGTCACAACCCGGCGGGATCTGGAGCTGGATCCCCGCAGGGAACGCAATCCGTAACTCCGCCTGAGACGAGGACCAGCCGCCGATCTGCAAAAAGGAAGGCCGGGCAAGGTCCACCGGCGGCGGAGAATCCCCTTTGGATGGGGGGCGACAGGAAGGATTCGCAGCGGCCGACCGGAGTTTTTTCTTCCAGTGATAGAAAGACCATTCTGCCAGGCCTTCGTTCTGACAGAACTGCTTTACGGTCAGCCCACTGGCCTGGTACGCCTCCAAGACCATCTGCCAGAACTGCCGTTCCTCCGCTGCCGTTGCCCCGGTTTTTTGTTTGGTGTTCATGATCGTCTCCTAAATGGAATCATGAACAAAGCATAAGACTCCGCAAAGAAAAAAACAAGGTGGGCTTCACCGGACGCTTAC
>JAKQBU010000175.1 GCA_029573975.1 Planctomycetota bacterium | reverse complement strand
GGGCTGAAATAAAACAGGGGATCGTTCCCGCCCGTTTTGGGCGGCGCCTCGTCCGCATAATTTTCCTGATCCGTATAAACCACCTCCAGGCTGATCAGATGTCCGGTCACCTGCTGGGCGGCCTCCAAAAGACAGCCGTTGCAGGATTGCTTCAGATATTGCTGCCAGGACTGATCCGGAACGCCCACCCGCAGCAAGCCGTTCTCCAGCCCAATCGGTTCGATCTGCTCAAACCAGCTCCGCCAATAGGCGCTATGGTGTTTCTGAAGGTAGCGTAATATCTTGTCCCAGATGTCCGCCAAAACATCGGCCACGTTTCTCGTTTCCTTTCGCCTTACCAGTTCCGATGACAACCCTCTTGCCATCTTCGTTCCCCTTTATAGTAATGTATCTCTGAATATGTGAGACGTCGGACCTACAAGATCTCTCTCACGTTATCTCCCAAGGTAAAAAGACGGCTTCCATGCACGGACGAACCACATTATCCTTGTTTGGTTTTTATCGCCTCAATCCCTCGAGGCGAAAAGAAAGTGTTATCGCACACTCAATCGGCAATCACGAACAAAAGTCTATCACCCCCTAACCGGGCTGTCAATGCAAAAGAAAAAATCTTCCCTGGAATTTCAGTTTTTCCCAACCTGAGAAATCCTGCGGGGTCTTTATACATGGACAATTTCTGGCAGGTATTTGTAATTAAGTATTTGACAAGTAATCCAAATATGTTTGGAATAGGAAAAAAGTGTACGTAAGTAAACTCGTTTGGAAAAGGTAATGCTATGAATACAGTAAAAAATGAAAACGGAACCATCGCAGCCGGCGTATTAGTTGCTAAGTCTTTAATTCTGGCAGGTTTGGCGCTGTTGGTCTTTTCCGGCTGCCAGCAGCCCCTGCGGCCGGGAGAAACCTACCACAAATTAACCGTCGCCTGGCCCTTTTTCGATGTCGAAAAATCAGAGGGCATCGACGAAAACGGCATCAAGTGGGTAAAAGAAAAGGGAGATGCCGTCTGCTGGCTGGCTACCTGGGATAATGAAAAAAGATACGATAAGGACAATTTCCTGGTTTATCGCAAGGAAAAAGGCGCATTTTTCCCCCTCTATTCCAATGAAATCGAAGAATCGGAAGAATTCCGCAGCAAACAAGGTACGGTTCTGGTTTTCCCCTACAAATCCTATCGCGTAAAAACACCCGGCACCGAGTTGAACCCCTCTTCTGCTGTCAAATAGACGGCAGGCAAACCGGCGGGTAAACAAATTCCAGCAGCGATAACCGGCCTTTTTGGCCCTTACTTATTTAAATGTAATCCTTTACAGAAATTCTCTTTCTGAACGGTTTTTCTCTGCTTTCCCACAAAACGTTTGACTTGTCCGGGGAATAACCGTAGCATATCCAATCACGGCTGACCCGAGCTAGGTAAATCGAGCCATTTTCGAGCGTTAAAGATTCCGCGGTTCGCAGGGCTGTTGTTTGTGGTTGAATTAAACATAACAGGATTCAATAGGAATGTTTGCCATTATATCGGATATACACTCGAATCTGGCGGCCTTGCAGGCGGTCCTGGAGGACATCCAAAAACGCGGCATTAAAGAAATTTTTTGCCTGGGCGATATCGTCGGCTATGGTCCCCAGCCCAAAGAATGCCTCGACCTGATTATCGACCGCCATATCGCCAGCATCATCGGAAATCACGATCATGCCGTGTTTTATGAACCAACCAATTTCAATACCGGCGCCGAACGGGCTAGTTATTGGACCCGCCAGGTCCTCGAAGAAGAACCAGACCGTGAAAAACGAAACCAGCGATGGTCGTTTCTGGGACGGCTGCCCACCCGTTTACAGATGGGCGGCATTACCCTGGTCCATGGTTCGCCCAGAAAGCCGATTAATGAGTATATTTTCCCCGATGACATCTACACCAATACCGCCAAAATCAACGCCATCTTCGAGCGGGTCAAGCACTTATGCTTCGTGGGCCATACCCATGTCCCCGGCGTGTTTCTGGAAGACCCCGATTTCTACAGCGTGGACGAACTCGAGTATATCTACACCATCAACGAAAATGAACGAGCCATCATCAATGTCGGCAGCGTCGGCCAGCCGCGCGACCACGATACCCGCTCCAGCTATGTAGCCGTGAATGAGGAAAAAGTGGAATTTGTGCGGATTCCTTATAACATCGAAGAAACGGTAGCCAAAATTTTTGCCAATAAGGATTTGGATAACTTTGAGGGGGAACGGCTCCGGGATGGCCGTTAATCATTACCTCTCAGCCTGGCAGACTGAGTCTGATTAGAAAGATCTATGGATAATATTGACATCAAAAAATTATTGACGGTTTCTCTGCTTTGCCTGGCTATTATGTTGTTATGGCAGAGCTACATGGCCAAAAAATATCCCCCAGTCCCCGAACAGCCGGCCCAACCCGCCCAGCAGACCACTCCTTCACCTTCGTCAGTCCCCGCTCCCGGAACCGCCGAGACGCCCGCCCTGACCGAAGGCGTATCCAACGCTTGGCAGCTCGAAAAAATCATCGTCCCGGAAAATCAGGCCATCATCTTGGGCAGCCGCCAGGCAGACTTGGGTTTCAAGGCCCAGATCGACCTCGACAGCCATGCCGCCGCCGTGCGAAATGTCCTCCTGAGCGAACATAAACTCAAAGTAACCGATGAAGAAACCGGTTATCCCCTCCTTTCCCCCGCCTATGACCGTCGGCAGGGAGAAATCCTGTCCTTTACGCTGGGTACGATCACCCTAAACCGGATTTTCCCCAACCGCCAGGAAAAACTGACGTACAATCTCTCCCGCGACTGCTGGAAACTCCTGCCGGAAACTCCTTCCGAAGGGCAGCCAGCCCATTCAGTTACCTTTGCAGCCGTTATCATCGGCGATAACCACCAGCCGGCCTTCGAGATTCTCAAAACCTATCGCTATCAGCCCGGTGATTATGACCTGGAAATGGAAATATCCTTCGTCAATAAAAGCGATACCCCGCTACAGGTGGAATCGCTGGAAATCATTGGGCCGACCGGCGTACTTCGCGAGGACCCCCGTAGCGACCGCCGGAAGGCAATGGCGGCCTTCAAATCAGATACGCAGGTGGAGATCGCCGACAAAGACCTGGCGAAAATTTTTAAAGATCCGCAAGATAGTATGCTTGCGAATGGTAAATTATCCTT
>JAKQBU010000452.1 GCA_029573975.1 Planctomycetota bacterium | reverse complement strand
AAGGCCCGCTTTTCGATCAGTCCCCCGATTTTCTGCATAGCCGGGAAAAAGGGCGATTCGGAAGAACAGCGGACAAACACCTGCGGATGTTTTCGAATGCAGTCCAGGATCCGGCTATTGGCCGGCTGGTCGATTCCAAAGGGTTTTTCACCGAGCAGATGCTTGCCGGCCTCGATGGCGGCGCAGTACAACTCGGCATGCAGATTATGTGGGACGGCAATATACACCGCTTCGATGTCCGGATTAGCCAGCAACTGGCGAAAATCGCTGGTAACCTGGGTAATCGTGCGAAAATGATCCGTGTACCACGCCAGCAGTTCGGCATTCGTATCACAAACGGAAACAATCTCCGGCCGGATATCCATCTGCGGCAGATGGCACCAGCGGGCGGCGGCACTGGCAAATTCGCGCCCCATCAGCCCGCATCCGATGATTCCAAAACGTATGGTTTTCATACCGGCTCCGAATTTTAAGCGTATCCCAGTTCCTTTTCGGTTTCCCCAATGGCCTCGTCAATCATATCCAGACCCTTCCGCAGCATGTCATCTTCCATGACAATCGGCGGACTCATCCGCAGAATGTGGCCGGCGGGAATCCAGGCCAGCCCCTTGCGAAACGCCTTCTGATAGACCAGCTCACCGGCTTTGTTCAGCGGCTCTTTGGTGGCCTTGTCTTTCACCAGCTCAATGCCCATCAGGCAGCCCTTGGCCCGTACATCCCCGACGATGGGATGTTCCTTTTTCATCTTTTCCATACGTGCAAGAGCAATTTCACCCAAATGGACAGAGCGTTCCAGCAGATTTTCTTCTTCGATCGCCTCGATACTGGCCAGGGCCGCGGCACAGGCCATCGGATTGCCGCCGTAACTGCTGGAGGCGGAAATGGATTCGAAGGATTCTTTGTAGGGTTCCCGCACCGCCACGCAGGTGACCGGAAAGCCGTTGCCAAATCCCTTGCCCAGCGTGACCACATCCGGCAGTACGTCCCAGTGCTGCGAGCAGAGCCATTTGCCCGTCCGGCCCATACTGGTCAGCACTTCATCGCACATCAGCAGAATCTTGTTCCGGTCGCATAATTTCCGCAGTTTGGGGAAAAAGTCATCGGGGGGAATAACGGACCCGCCCCAGCCCTGAATGGGTTCCAGGACGAAAGCCGCCACCTGTCCAGCCGTCCCCCGGTCCAGATATTCCTCATAAAATTCGATATAGCGGTCCGTATCGATCGTGCCGTCCGCCTTCGTCCAGTGCGGCCGGTAGGGATTGGGATGGGGGACCATGTGAAAACCGGGGGCACGAGTCGGCCCGTACACCTTGGAACGGATATGGCCCAGCGAGACGCCGCCGTAGGTCTTGCCGTGAAAATCATAGAAACAGGAAATCATCTCGTGCTGGCCGGTAGCCGCCCGGCACACCCGCTGGCCCGCTTCCACGGCGGTCGTGCCGGAATCGTACAACTGGAATCCCGACAAATCCCCGGGGAGAATTTCCGCCAGCTTTTCCATCAACTGAGTTTTGATCGGAGTGGTAAAATCGTGGCAATTCATCAGAATACCGGCGTATTTTTGAACGGCTTCGGTTACTTTGGGATGGCAATGCCCCAGCGTGGTGACATAGATCCCGGAAGAAAAATCGATATATTGGTTGCCGTCCACATCCGTCAGGACACAGCCCTTGCCGGAGGCAAAAACTACCGGAAACAGCTTCACCTGCCCGCTCAAACCTTTAAAATATTTCGTGCAGCGGCTGTGATACGAACGGCTCTGGGGACCGGGGGGAGTTGCGGCAATATGGGGAACATCCTGTAGATTCACGTGGGACCATGACTGTAAAACAGTACTTGATTTGAGACTCATTTATATAACTCCATTATTTTCAAATAGACGGAACGGTTTATTTGCTTTTCCGCTCTTTGTATTCCAGCCAGAACCGGCCGATTTCTTCCAGGCTTAAATCCTTGGTTTCCGGCAGCATCTTCCATACGAATAGTACACAGCCAAAACAAATCCCGGCAAAGATTCCATAGGCACCCGCCTGCGTCTGGAACAAGCGATAGAACCAGTCGGTTAATACGGGGAAAAACTGAGCACACGAAAATGCAGCCACCCAAAAAAACAGCCCAACCAGGCTCATCGCCTTGCCGCGAATCCGGTTGGGAAAAATTTCAGCCAGAATCACCCAACTCAGGGGGGCCAGGGTTAAGGTAAAAGATCCGGTTCCGGCAAACATGGCCAGCAGCATAAACACGGGCGGCATTTTAAAGTTGAAGGAAAATCCCATGAATATATGCGCCAGGGCCATACCGGTTACACCCACCAGTAAAATGGGTCTTCTGCCAAAACGGCCGATCAGCCAGAAGGCAAAGACTGTGGTGAAGAAAATCCACAAATTAATATATACCGCATTCAGGATCGCATGGCTCTCACTGCCGATTCCCGCTTCCAAAAGAATCGTGGGGGCGTACATGATCATCATGTTAACGCCGTTGATCTGGGAGAAAACCAGCAGGACGATGCCGATTAACAAAGCCCGGCGAAGGCCCGGCCGGAATAATTCCAGAAAATGCCCGGTTTCCTGGCTTAATTCTTCGTTGATCTCCCGGAGTTCTTTTTCGGCCTGCGTTCGGCCGTTGATGCGGGTCAATATCTTCAGGGCCTCCGGTTGATGATTTTTTTCCGCCAGCCAGCGCGGGCTGCGGGGCACGAAATACAAACCCGCCATCAGGAACAGAATCGGGAACGCTTCCGAAGCAAACATCCAGCGCCAATGGCCGCCGAACGATAACAGATAACATACGATGACTGCTAAATTGATGCCGAGCACAATCGATAGCTGATTGACGGTAACCAGCCGGCCGCGCAGTTTGGCAGGAGAGATTTCCGCAATATACATCGGGGAAATGACCGTGGACAGCCCTACGCCCACGCCTCCCAGCATCCGCCAGATGACAAATTGCAGCATATCGGGCGCCACAGCCGAACCGATGGCTGATATCATGTAACAGATCGAAGCAAAAACCAGACTTTTTTTACGGCCAAACGCATCCGCCATCCAAAGCCCCAGGATCGGCCCGGCAATACTGCCCAGATAGGCGGAACTGACGGCCAGCCCTTTGGTTGCCGGAGTAAGCTGGAAAGGCTTTTCCATAAAGATGATAGCCCCGGAAATCAAGGAAAGATCGTAGCCGAACAAAAAACCGCCTATGGCTGCAACCAGAGAAATAACATAGACATAGGAGTTGCTCGCCTTGCCATCCATATTTTCGTTCATCGTACTATCCAATTCCAGTAGGGGACAAACTTTTACTGTCAATTTATACCGACAAAATTAGTTTGTATATGTTTATATGACATTAATATCACATAATCTAACATCTATGTCAACAAATTTTTCCTGTTTATTTGTTACTTTTCGACTTTGGTCATCAAGCCAGATCAACGACAATTAAATTCACGCCGATTTTTTCCAGGGCCAGGCGATGGACCGGATCGATGCGACTATCCGTTATCAGACCGTCAACGGCTTTGAGGGAGCCGGTTCGTACCAGTTGGGTTTTTCCGATTTTAGAGCTGTCCGCCAGAATATAAAAGCGTTCAGCCCGCTGGCGGATTTTTTGATGGAATTTCGAATAATCCATATCCCAATTATAAAGCGTGCCGTCCAGCCCGATTCCATCGGAGCCTTCGAAGGCAACATCCGCCGAAAACATATCCAGAACCGTTTCCGCCACCATCCCGGTCAAATCGGCCCGTCCCCGCCGCAGCAGCCCCCCCAGCAGGATCGTCTGGATATCCGGGCTGAACTGCAATTCCGAGGCCACCGCCAGACTGGGGGTAATAATAGTGATTTTCTTCATTTCCTTAAGCAGATGCGCCAATTCCAGCGTGGTGGTCCCCGTGTCCAAAATCACCCGATCTCCCGGTTTTACCATTTTCACCGCCTCCCGGGCGAGGGCCTGTTTGGCCGCGATATTGGTTTTCCGGCGGGCCAGAAAATCAAACACAAAATCCATTCGTTCCGCCGGAATCGCCCCGCCATGGGTCCGCTGGACCTGCCCCGAACGTTCCAGCTTGTCCAGATCCCGGCGGATGGTCATTTCGCTGACCGCAAATTGCCGGGCCAGCTCCGCTATGGAGACGGACCGGTCACTCTCCAGCAATTTGCGAATTTGGGATAAACGGGCTTTTCCGGATATTTTTTCCGCCATAAAATCCTTCTGACAAATATTTCACATAAATAACATAATCTAACAATAATAAACCTGTCATTTTTTGTCAACTTTTTTTGGCAGAGAGGCTTACCATTAATCACTCCACGAGCCGCGCAGAGCTTGCTGGATGATAGTAGCCCCTCCTGTTATCGGTCCCTAACACCCGCTTTGGCAAGTCTTTAGCGAATCCGGGCCGCCTGCCATTCCGGAATCAGGATGCTTTCAACCATATTGGGGCCGACAATCCGGTCCAGATTCGATTTGAGTTCCTTTTTCAGGGTATTTAGCTGGGGATCATGGATATTTGTGGGGGTAAGGGAGGCCAGGCTGGATCGAATACAGTCCCTTATCTGGCTGTTGTGGTCGCTAACCAGGGCTTGCAGTTGGTCTTTCTGTTCTGGCTGGGCTTTGGCAAAGATACTGGCCGTGATATAGTACTGATATTGGCCCGCGGTGCACATGGTGGACATCTCGGCACAAAGATTGATTTCGTTGGTTTTTGCGACAGGTTTGGGGGCAATGCCCCAGTTACGAAGTTCCGGCATCCAGGGAAACCAGGATTTGCCGAAAACTATGAGGAGTAATAAAGTTAAAACCATACCCATAACCAGATACGACCAGGCATTTTTTTTAGCTGGTTTGGGAGGGACCAGTTTTTGATAAACCGGTTTTTGGGGTGCGGTAACCACCCGGGTCCGAGATTGGAATGGATTATATCGTTTTTCCATATCAGTAGTTATCGGAAAATTAGTGCACGGCTCTTAAAAATGATTGACGTTATAGATAAAACCAGCAATAATAAAGGTTTGAATTTCTTTGATTCATTCGAGCAGATCATGAATAGTTCGGAATCTTTACAAGATACGCGAAAAGACACCCAGGCTCTTCTGGATATGGCCCGGGCGCTGGGGACCACCTGTGACCTGGATACCCTGCTGAAAATGGTGGTGGAATATTCCATGGAACTGCTGGATGCGGAACGGGCCACCTTGTTTTTATATGACCAGGGCCGTCAGGAATTGTACAGCCGGATTGCCGAAGGAACGGGGGAATTGCGGATACCGGTCCATACGGGTATTGCCGGGGCAGCCGCCAGAAATTTGGAGATTGTCAACGTCCCGGATGCCTATGCGGACGACCGGTTTAACCGGGCGGTAGATCAAAAAACAGGTTATCGGACGCGCAATATTCTGGCCTGCCCTTTAACGGATTATAACGGTCGCCTGGTAGGTGTGCTTCAGGTTCTCAATAAGAGGCAGGGTTCTTTTACCTCCGACGATATCGCCCTGGCGTCAGCCCTCTCAGCCCAGGCCGGGGTGGCCTTGCAGCGGGCCTATTTGCTTAACGAGTTTCTGGAAAAACAACGGCTCGATCAGGCAATGCAGATTGCCCACGAGATTCAGGAAAAACTGCTGCCTCGCGTAGCGCCCAAAATTGCCGGATTTGACATTGCCTGCTGGAACCGGCCCTGTGATGCCATCGGGGGTGATTTCTGCGATTTTGTAGAGCTTGGCAATAATCGGCTGGTAGTTACCTTCGGCGATGTCAGCGGGCACGGGGTCGGCCCGGCTCTGATCTCCTGTGCCACCCGTGCCATGCTGCGGGCTTTGAGCAGCCAGGGGGATCCGATCGACCGGGTTATGCAGCAGGTGAACCATCTGATAACGGCGGATATCCCCGGAAACCGCTTTATTACCGCCTGTACCGTCCTGCTGGACGGCAATTCGGGGCAATTGCTCTATTGCAGCGCCGGTCAGGGGCCGCTGCTGTGGTTCCAGGCCCAGTCTGATTCGGCAGAGGTGCTGGGAGCCGATGGGATTCCGGTTGGAATTATCGAAGAAATGCCGCCGATCCCGGTACAGCAGCTTAATTTGCAAAAAAACGATCTTTTCGTCCTGCTGACCGATGGCTTTTATGAGTGGGCACTGAAAAACGGGGAGTTGTTCGGGATCAACCGCATTATTGAAATTCTGCGGAATAACCGGCAGCTTAGTTCAGGAGATATTCTCACGGCCATCCGGAAGGGAGTGGAAACCTTCGCCGATACCCACCAGGGTGACGATCTGACGGCCATCATCATCAAAAAACTGTAACCGGTATTCCTGAAGGCCGATGAATTGACTTGTGGGCTAAATTATTTGATTTTTCACACCTCTTTTTTGATTGAAATATATTCATAAATAGTTACAATTAGTCATTAGGTATAAAGTTTTGAATTTTTTAGGTAAAGGAAATTCAATATGGAAAAATCACAAGTTTTATCCTGTATCGAAGAAGCTAAACATCACTTAAAAAAGGAGTTGCTGCCGTTTTGGCTGACACGGTGCCGGGACAAAGCCAACGGCGGATTCATTACGCATTTTGATAAAGACGGCCGGGATACGGGTGAAGACCAGAAGTCGCTGATTGCCCAGACGCGGACGGTATTTACGATGTCGTCGGCCCACCGGGCGGGGTACGGGGATGGGGTATGTGCGGAGTATGCCCGGTTCGGGGTGGATTTTCTGCTGGAGAAGATGTGGGACAAGGAGCATGGCGGATTTTACTGGACGGTGGACCGCAAGGGGAAGGTCCAGATCGACAAGAAGATTCTGTACGGCCTGAGTTTTGCCATCTATTCCCTGTCGGAATACACGCTGGCAACCGGCGATCCGCGGGGGCTGGAATATGCGGAGAAGACCTTCGATCTCTTGCAAAAATATGCGGTCGATACCATGTACGGCGGCTATTTCGAGATGTTCGAGCGGAACTGGGACCTGTGCGGGCCGGGCAGCGGCGAGGGCGACCGCAAGACGCTGGATTTCCATATGCATTTTATGGAAGCGATGACGAATCTGTATGAATGCAGCGGGAAGAGTGTGCATCTGCGTAAGCTGAAGGAAGTGATCCGGATCCTTATCCAACGCATCCAGCATCCGCAATATGCGACCGGGATTCCGCAGTTTTGGGAAGACTGGCGGGTGGCGCCGCAGATTAAATTTGATATTGTGTGGGGCTGGGACCGGTTCGCCGAGGGCGGGGCCAAGCCCAATGCCGAGGACAACACCTCCGCCGGCCACAACGTGGAGTTCGTCTGGCTGCTGCTGCATGCCCTGGATATCATGAAGGAGGATATCCAGCCGTATGTCCCCATGATCCGCAAGCAGCTCGATCATGCCCTGGCCAACGGGATCGACTGGGAATTTGGCGGGGTGTATGTGGAAGGGCCGCACGCCGGCGGGGTGTCGGACCGGGAGAAGGAGTTCTGGCAGCAGGCGGAAGTGCTGATCGGGATGCTGGAGGTGTATCTGCGGTTTGGCGAGGAGCGGTTCTGGCAGGCCTATGTGAATGTGCACCGGTTTGTCATGGATAAAATGGCCAACCATAAGGTAGGGGAATGGTGGCCGCTGCTGAACCGGGAAGGGACCAAACAGATCTGGACGCATATGAGCCACTCGTGGAAGGTGAATTATCATACGGTGCGGGCGATGGTGCAGAGTATCCGGCGGCTGGAAATGATTGCGGCAAAGGTGAAATAAGGGATGGAGTATAAGGGACGCTATAAAATCTTCGATTCCAGGCGGATTCAGCCTTGTCCGATTCGCGGCCGAACCAATAAGGTACATCGGGAGGATATGGTCAAACCGGAGG
>JAKQBU010000446.1 GCA_029573975.1 Planctomycetota bacterium | reverse complement strand
TGCCCGGTCAGACGCAGGCCCAAATCGTAGTTCAGCTTCTCGTCGCGTAAATCGATCCCGATGGTCAGGCTGGGGGACATGGCGGAACGGAAGTTGTAGGCGACGAAGTCGTCCGGAATCGGAACCATGGGGCAATCCGGCGGTTCGATGACCGATTTGCCGACCATAAAACCGGTGCCGTGATAAGGAATCCACTGGGACAGGCCGTAGTGATGGCACTGCTGACTGGTCGGCTCGAAATTGTAGTCGGTGCGATGGAGAGGCACGGCCCGTCGCATGGCCTCCAGGTCGTTGCGGCGGCCGCCGGAAGCGCAGGAATCAATCCGGAGCATGGGGTGCCGCTGACGAAGGGTGTCCCAGAATTTGAGGTAGCCCTGCGTATGGAAATTCTCGGCTATGCCCTGGCGGTCGGGGGTGTCTTTGACTCGCCAGCAGTCGATGGGGGCCATGTTGAAATCCTGCCGATACACATCGATGCCCTGTTCGGTAATAAACGTGTCGATGTAATTGGTGAGCCACTGCTGGGCGTCGGGATTGCCCAGATCCAGCAGGCCGCCGCCCCATATCCAAGGGATGATCCATTCGGGATGGTTCTTACCCAGCCAGGAATTCATATCGCCGACCCGTTCCAACTCGAACCAGAGAAGAAACTTCATACCCTGGGCATGGGCGTAATCACTGACAGGCCGGATCCCGTTGGGGAAGCGAGACTTTTCGATTTCCCAGGTACCGGTGAGCCACCAGTGGCCGTTGTTGATATACCAGCCGGTGTCAAGCCACCAGTAATCCAGTTTGAGACCGCGTTCGACAAAAAGGCGGATAAAGTCTTTTTGATTCTGCTCGGTGACGGCAGTAAAGCCGAGCTGCTGCTGGTTGTTGCCGCAAAGCTGGGTCGGGGCCAGTTTGCCGTCGGCGGTACGGGGCAGGTTGTGGTTGACCATCCAACTGCGCCAGAGATTGCGGGGATGGTCGAGATCATCGCCGGTCCAGAACAGCAGGGCCATGAGGGGGGTACGGATTTCCTCGCCGGGCTTGAGGTAGAGATGGGTCAGTTCCTGGCCGGCGGTGACGCGTAGGCCGCCCTTATCATCGCGGGCGAAGGTGGCGGCCCATTGCGCGGGCCAGCCGATGACGATCATCACACCGCCGCCGGGGGTTTGGAGATTGTAATAGGGAAAGGCGCCGCTGGTGGCCTTGCCCTCGTTGGGGGCAAAGCGTGTGGTGGAGCCGGGATCGAGTGTCTGATGGAATGGCCGATAACTTTCCGGCAGATTGGAATCTCCCCGATTGCCGCGGAGGACGAACTCGGGTTGATTATCCTCTCTTTGCAGCCGCATATCGAGCGACTGGATACTTTCCAGAATCGGTGTATCTTTTTCGCCGGTATTCTGGAAATACATGGTCCATTCCACCACCGGGTAGTCAGCATAGACCACCGATACCAGTTTCACGACCAGATGAGTCTGGGGATCGGAGTAAATTTGGGTGATCTGGGTACGGTTGGCGTCGAGTTTTTTCTCGCTTTGGGTAAATTTCCATTTACTCAGGAATTCATCGGACGATTTGCCGTCATATATGAAGTAGAAGGAAGGGGCCGGTAAGCCGCGAGGCCGAATCTCCAGTTCCGGGCGGGGCAGTATGGGCAGATCGCCCAGCCAGAGTTCCTTGCCGTCGGCCAAGACCACTTTGGCATCGGCCCAGTCGGATTGATCGCAATCGATATTATCCCCCCCATCGCTAATCCGCAGGTTGAACCGCTGGGCGCCGGCCAGATCCACCTGAACGGGAACACCAGCATGGCCACCGCGCAGGACTTCGGAGCGAAAGACTTCGGCACCGGCTACTTCCACGGAAAAATTCACGCTGCCCTGGCCGCCGGCGGTAGATTCATTATTATCGACGCCCACCACGGCGGTAAAGGTTTTAGCCGGACCGGGCAATTGAACGAGGATATTGCTGACAGCGTGACAATACAAACCGCGGGTATATTCCACATTTCCCAGCTTCATCGGTTTTTCCGCCCGGGCATTTTGCTGGATGGCATCCAGGTTGGCCAAAACCACCAGTCCAACGGGCATCTGATCCGTTTTAACCGCCGGCGCGGCTGACTGGGTCATTTGCCCTAAATTCTGCTGGACCCACTGATCCCGCTGATTAAGCTCCTCCCGCAAGACCACGACCGCCTGAGAAACCAGAGACAGGCTCAGAATTACCAACCACACAGAAAGAATCGTACACCATTTTTTACCCATCTGTAAATCCTTTCAAAAAAAACACGTGTAAAATTACTATTTAAAACATTTTTTCGATGCCATTTTTACTTTTCCTGTACTTAGGTGTTCACGTTATTTCGGTATCATTCGGGGTTTGGACTGCCTTTATTTACGTTGGAGATCCGCATGGTATTTTTGCAGGGATTTGGGAGCGCCGCGTCCTGCCTGCTGGGCGGCGATGCCCCGTGCGGAGGCTTTGGCGGCGGGCAGGGTCGTGATGTAAGGGACTTTGTATTTGATGGCGGTTTTGCGGATGTAGGAATCGTCGTGCATACTGCGTTTGCCGCTGGGGGAATTGATAACGAGCTGGATATTGCCATTTTTGATTTCGTCAACGATGCCGGGGCGGCCTTCAAACATTTTCAGGATGAGTTCGCTGGGGATTCCTTTGGCAGCCAGGTATTCATGAGTTCCTTTGGTGGCTCTGACGCGGAATCCCATTTTCACAAAGTCCGCAGCCACCGCAGCGGCGGCAGCTTTATCTTCATCGACGACGGTAATCAAGACATTTCCCTCACAGGGCAGTTTTTGCTTGGCGGCTTCCTCGGCTTTGAAAAAGGCCAGGCCGAAGGAATCGGCCATACCGAGCACTTCGCCGGTGGAACGCATTTCAGGCCCCAGCAGAGGATCGACTTCGGGGAACATATCAAAGGGGAAGACGGCTTCTTTGACGCCGAAATGGGGGATCGGCTGGTGTTTCAGTTTCAGGTCGGCGAGTTTTTTGCCCAGCATGACCTGGGTGGCCAGCCGGGCCATAGCGATATTGCAGACTTTGGATACCAGGGGGACGGTCCGGGAAGCGCGGGGATTGGCTTCCAGGACATAAACGGTATCGTTGGCGATGGCATATTGGATGTTCATGAGTCCCACCACATGCAATTCGATGGCGATCTTGCGGGTGTAATCATAGATGGTCTTGAGGTGTTTTTCGGGAATGCTGATAGGCGGAATCACACAGGCGGAATCGCCGGAATGGACGCCGGCCAGCTCGATATGCTCCATGATGGCGGGCACGAAGGCATCGGTGCCATCGGCGATGGCATCGGCTTCAGCTTCAATGGCGTTTTCCAGAAACTTATCGATGAGGATGGGCCGTTCTGGGGTAACATCCACGGCTTTGGCAACGTACTCACGGAGCATATCCTCATCATAGACCACTTCCATGCCGCGGCCGCCCAGCACGTAGGAGGGACGAACCATCAGGGGATATTTGATTTGTGCGGCGATTTGGAGAGCTTCATCGAGATTGCTGGCCATGCCGGAGAGCGGCTGGGGGATGCCCAGACGGTCCATGATCTTGCGGAACCGGTCCCGGTCCTCGGCCAGGTCGATGGTATCGGGAGTCGTTCCCAGAATGGGGACACCGGCCAGCGCCAGTTCGGCGGCGATATTCAGGGGCGTCTGGCCGCCAAACTGCACAATCACTCCTTCGGGTTTTTCCTTCTGGTAGATGCTGAGGACATCTTCCACGGTCAAAGGTTCGAAGTATAGCTTGTTGGAGGTGTCATAATCGGTCG
>JAKQBU010000444.1 GCA_029573975.1 Planctomycetota bacterium | reverse complement strand
AATCTTGCATCCAAAGCCATTACCAAAAATCACTAAAGTACCATATTTCAATATCTTATGCCGCAAAATCACCCAAAGCAAGACCTATCTAGCCAAGCGGATACGTGTCAACCGGTAAATTTCCCTTGCTTATAGCGGCCGGCTGAATAGAATCAGGATTTCTATAATTGTTTGTCTGAAATCTACTTAAACAGGAGTATAAACGTGCTCGGTTATTGGAAATATCTCGAAAAAAGCGATCCGGAAATCTATGATGTCATTCAGAAAGAAGAACACCGCCAGCAATCCATGCTGGAGATGATTGCCTCGGAGAACCATGCCTCCCCGGCGGTCCTGGTGGCGGCGGGAAGCTGCCTGACCAATAAATATGCTGAGGGGCTGCCTAAAAAACGCTACTACGGGGGCTGCGAATATGTGGATGAGGCGGAAACGCTGGCCATCGAGCGCTGCAAAAAACTCTTCGGCTGCGAACATGCCAATGTCCAGCCTCATTCCGGCACTCAGGCCAATATGGCTGTCTATTTCTCACAACTGGAGCCGGGCGATAAGGTTCTGGCAATGGACCTTTCTCACGGCGGCCACCTCAGCCACGGCTTCAAGCTGAATTTCAGCGGCAAACTGTATAAATTCATCAGTTATGGCGTCCGGCGGGATACGGAAACCATTGATTACGACCAGCTCAACCAACTGGCCAAAGAGCACAAACCCAAACTGATCGTCTGCGGGGCCAGTGCGTATCCCCGGCAGATCGATTTTAATAAAATTGCGGAAATCGCCCGCCAAAACCACGCGAAGGTCCTGGCGGACATTGCCCATATCGCCGGCCTGGTTTGCACCGGCCTGCATCCGGATCCGATTCCCGTGTGCGAGTTTGTGACCAGCACCACCCACAAGACCCTGCGCGGCCCGCGTGCCGGTACGGTAATGTGCAAAAAGGAATATGCCAAGTCCATCAATTCCGCCGTCTTTCCCGGCATGCAGGGCGGGCCGCTCTGCCATGTGATTGCCGCCAAGGCCGTCGCCTTCGCCGAGGCCATGAAGCCCGAATTCAAACAATATGCCCAGCAGATCATCCGCAATTGCCAGGCCCTGGCGGAGGAACTGGTAGGGAAAGGGTTCCGGCTCTGCACCGGCGGTACCGACAACCACCTGCTGCTGGTCGATCTGCGGCCCTATAACGAACACCTCACCGGGGCACAGGCGGAAACCTGGCTGCACGATGCGGGCATCGTCGTCAATAAAAACCTGATCCCGTACGACACCCGCTCCGCTATGGAGGCCAGCGGCATCCGGATCGGCACCCCCGCCCTGACCACTCGCGGCCTCAAAGAACAGCACATGAAGCAAATCGCCCAGTGGATTGACCAGACCCTCTCCGGCGGCGGCGACGAAAAAATCGTCTCCAACGTCCGCAACGAAACCGCCGAACTTTGCCGGCAGTATCCCATCCCGGGGTAAGTTAATATACAGAAAGATCCAGCAAACATGCCTAGCAGAAATCTCAAGTGGCGTTTCACACCTTCCAGCATTGAAATTATCTGTCTGATCGGAGGGGCATTTTTTGTATTTTGGTACTTTTGCTATATGGTAACATTCTGTGGAACATAGCGGTTAGTACTATAAAAAAAGTGAGACAACCCTTACGCACAAGCTGTCTCACTTTTATTTATTATGACTTCTTACGATACAAACAAATCACTAAATTTAATTCCCTAAGACCGAATCTTTTTCGTTTGCTGCATTTAATTTGGCCCAGGTCATCTTCCCCGATCCCCATTCGCCTCTTATCTTCTGCATAGGCGTAGCGGCGGCAGAAAACCATATGGTGTAGATATTGTCATTGCTAATACCTACAAACGGCTTGTCACACCGTTCCACATTGTAGCCGGCAAACAAGACATTCTGGGTGTCTGTATCATGATTTTTGGAATTTTGATGACGATTGGTAAAATCAACGGAACTGTCATCGTCATCCGTGCAAATAGCTGCCTCGATAAAATCGTTCGTATTAGTCAACGACGCAGCCGCGGCGCCCCAATAAGGCTGCACACCACCTTGCACGGCCTTATCATTCCAAATATTTGAACCATCGCCATAATCACAACACCAGTTTTTATCCGCGTAAACGGCCAGACCCGACTCGGAAGTCGCCGTGGGCAGCTTTAAAGGATTTTGATAGGAGTAGTTGCAGCTTTCCATCGAGGAAAAATCCATACAATCCTTATAGCTCACGATCGTCGTAGTTCCCATTTTTTCACGAATGTCCTCATCCATGGACCGGAAAGTTTTGCAGCTCGGGCAAAGGTAGTTTTTCGGAGCCACATCTCCATACCGGCAGAGCAGATACAGACATCCACCGATGGTCGGGGTATTGGCCCAATCCGTCGCATCCCAGGTAGTATCCCACCACCTTGTCTCAGTGCCAGCATTAGAGTCGAGATCTGCAACGGTATCATACTGGCCGCCACAATACACCCAACTGTCATCGCTGATGGATGCCACCGTAGGATAAAAATCCTTATACTCATTGGTGTACATCGCGATCGCCTTACCCACATTACTGATCTGCGAACTGCACTGCACCCGCCGGGCCAGTTCGCGAACCCTTCCCAAGGCGGGCATCAAGATAGAAACCAACAGAGCGATGATGGCAATTACCACCAACAGCTCAACCAACGTAAAACCACTTCTGCGCTTCATAACTAGGTCCTCCAAAAAAATGAGACCACAATCGCTACCTGGATTGCTGGATTTTCACCTGGGGTACAAATATACATAATGGCATTCCGCATTTTTCACCCAGGCTCTATCCTTCAGCCAGGCTTTCCATCAGGTAAACACTACCTGAAACACTCGATGTAAGATTTTGGCTCGACCGCGGGGCATCCTCAACAGGGCAGTGCGGTCTTTTCGGCAGGAACGATCAGGTAGGAAATCAAAACTTTGCAATGGTATATAATGAAATATAATAGCTAAAATAATATTAAATAATTAATTATTTCTAACTAACCATTACCTACCAAATAAATTATAACACAAGCTCATAACCAGTCAATAGACAATATCAAATTTATTATCGCGCCCAAGCGTTTAATTTAAAATTTATAAATCAGTAAGAACTTGTCATAAAAAGATTTATAGAAATATAAATTATTTTAAAAGAATTATTTATAAAATTTTTGTTTAAACTGTTTCAATAATCGCCATGACGAAAAAAAATCCGGGATTGTATATCCATATTCCCTTTTGCCGCTCGAAATGTCCATACTGCGATTTTTACTCCCTCCCCATCGCCGGCCAAAGGGTGCCCGAAATGATGGAGGCCCTGCTCTGGGAGCTGGGCCAATACCGCCTCGATGCCGTCCAGACCATCTATATCGGCGGCGGCAGCCCCAGTTGCCTGCCCGACGAGCAATTCCTGCGGCTCCTGGGGACTCTGGGAAAATTCACCGCCGCCTCCCCCGAATTTACCATCGAGGTCAATCCCGGCCAGGTCCGGCTGGAAACCCTGAAAATCTGGCGAAAATACGCTGTAAACCGCATCTCCATTGGCGCACAGTCCTTTCGCCAGCCGGAACTGGACCTACTGGGCCGCCAATACCGTGTCAGCCAGATTCAGGAATCGGTCCGACTGGCCAGAGAAGCCGGCTTTACCAACCTCAGCCTGGACCTCATCTTCGCCATCCCCGGCTCGAATCTCACCTCCTGGCGGCAAAACCTGGAAACCGCCCTGACCTTGCCGGTTCAGCACATCTCCGCTTACTCCCTTACCTATGAGCACAACACCCCCTTTTCTCATAAACGTGCCCAGGGGGAATTAGACCCGATTTGCGAAGAAACTGACCGGGCCATGTATGAATTAACAATCGACCTGTTACAAAAGGCCGGCTTTGTACACTATGAAATCTCCAATTTCGCCCGTCCCGGCTGCGACTGCGAACATAATCTCATTTACTGGAATAACTTACCCTACATTGGCATCGGCCCGGCGGCCGGTTCCTGGTGGCAGGGCCGGCGAAAGACCAACCGCCCCAGCGTATCCGACTATCTGCACGCCGTCCAAAACCTTCAACCCCCCCCCTGCGAAACAGAAATCCCCGATCCCCTCCAGGTAGCCTGCGAAACCGCGGTATTGAACCTGCGGAAAATTTCAGGCATCAACCTCCCGCAATTCAAACTGCAAACCGGATATGATGCCTTGCAGCTCTTTGCCGCCCCCATA
>JAKQBU010000433.1 GCA_029573975.1 Planctomycetota bacterium | reverse complement strand
GCGCCGTGGTCCAGCGCCTGGCTGAGCTTGCCATAGGCGATGCGGCCGGAACCGATAAATACCGAGCATTTCATCCCGCAGGCATGGGCATACAACGCCACTGAAGCGGAAGTGTTGCCGGTTGAGGCACATGCCACATGTTCCGCTCCCACCAGTTTGGCATGGCTGAACGCCGCCGTCATCCCGTTATCCTTAAACGATCCGCTGGGATTCAGCCCTTCGTATTGCAGATAAACCTGACCCGCCCGGCAGTCGGCATAATTCGCTGCCCCATCATTAGGCTGTAAAATGGTTTGCCCTTCCCCAATCGAAATGCGGTATGAATCAGAACAAAACGGAATCAGCTCCCGGAACCGCCAGACCCCGGAGAAATCCAGCCGGTTCTGCCGGTTGGCCCAGCGTTTCTCAAACCAGCCCAGCGAATCAGGCACTTCCAGCCGAGCCCAGTCATAAACCACATCCAGCAGATCCCCGCAGGCCGGGCAGGCAAAATAACTCTCGTCCACCCCGTACGTCGCCCCGCAGCCGGGATTCAAACAGCGCTGATATACTTTTTCACTCACCGGATTTCAGCTCCTTCGTGATCCTATTATAGTAACTCATTTCCAATACGGTAAATATACAAAACGCAGATTCTCCCCGACCATACCAGAATCCCCCTTAATCGTCAAACGTCAATTTTTGACTCTGTTTGCTTACCTTTTTTTTCGGATAGCAAACAGCCCGCCCGCAGCCAGCAGCAGGCAGGCCAGCGGTTCCGGAACTACAGCCAGGTTCATGGTTCCCCACAGATTCTCATAGTTGTAACAATCTAAAGATCCGTTGCTGCTCCAGAAGATCCAACCTTGCAATGCTGTCGTACCATCCGAATCACAGAATTCGGCATTAAATCCATAACTGGTGCCAGGCAGCAAAGGACTCATATTTCGACCGGTTCTGCCTGCCAACGTTATCCTCTCTTCAAAAGTATATTTATAAGTTGTCGATCCCAGTTGTTGTACTGTACATTTGGCTTTCCAATAGGTTCCATCCGGTCTGGCCCCCTGGGGTGCTGCATGTTTGGCAGTACCGGTGGTGAAATCGGTCGATTCTCCGTAGATATTTCCATCGGTACTGATTCCAAACTGCTCGTATCCCGTCTGATAATAAATTGGTTCAGATCCATTAATATTTGCTTTTCTTGCATTGGTGGAATCTACATAAAGATGGAGCGTATCTTCGAGATAGGCAGGATTCGTATTGGCTGTACCAAACGGCTGGTAGCTGTTATCCAGCACTTCGGCCAGTATATATAAATACGTCCCGTCATGCGCCATCCATAGATCCATCCGGCAGTCTGCCGCATTGCTGATGGTTCCCAGACAGGTCGTTCCCAGTTTGGTGCTGGTACCTGCTTTTCCGTCCCCTTTATAAAAGGAAATTCCTTCCCCCTTGGACTTGACACCTGTCCATTCCGCCGCCGACCCGTCAATGGCAAAAGAACCGGATACGCAGGGAACATCAATTTCCGGCTGCGTCACTGCCCACAATCCGGAACCCCCAAACACCTGAACCAGACAAATCAACGCCATAACCCGAGTCTTCAAATCTTTTTCTCCTTACTCTCTCAATTCCAATCCATTATGATCTTCTTTTTCGGCTATTTTGTCAAGATAAATCCAGGGAAACAAACACATCGTTCATAACTATACCCTCCAATCCTAACTTATGTGCAAAATGAATATTGACTTTTTAAAGGATACAGTATAGATTCAAGATGGAAAACGGCAATTCAGAAACGAGGTGACAGGGTATGATAAGAAAAGAAAATCCAAAATGGAGAGTTCTGGTTCCAGGAATTGGACTACTATTTTTGATACTGCCCGGCTGCAAGGGGAAAAAAGCCCCTTCCCCTGCTATTCCCCAGCCGGAGAAAGGAGCGGATGCTGTGTATTTTACCATTCAAAGCAGTGCCTTTGCCGCCAACTCCTCCATCCCCCAAAAATACACGGAAGACGGTAAGGATATATCCCCGGAGCTGACCTGGACCGGCAGTCCCCCGGCAGTGCAGGAGTATGCCCTGATTATGGACGATCCGGACGCCCCGACCCCCCAGCCGTGGGTTCACTGGATCATCTATAAAATCCCCGCCGCCGTAACCAGTCTGCCGGAGGCCATACCCGCCGACCGGCGGCTGACCACGCCCGTCCAGGCCCTGCAGGGTTTGAACTCCTGGAATACGGTGGGATATCGCGGCCCCGCCCCGCCCCGCGGCCATGGCGTCCATCATTATCATTTTATGCTATATGCCCTGGAAGCCCGGCTCGATTTACCGGCTGGCATGGACAAAGGCTCTCTCCGCAAGGCAATGGAAGGGCATATTCTGGCCCAGACCGAACTGATTGGAACCTACCAGAGGTAGTTTCACAGATAAAATTATGAGTATTGACAACCGGAAATCCGGCCGGTAGTATGATTTTGTGCTTAATTGAAGGATTTACTCAAGAAGGAGACCTGATGATGAATTTGGAAACAATGCTGGCAGCGGGATTTGCATGGTACCACGTGGTGTTCGGGCTGGGACTGATTGGGACGATTGTCTTCTATGTGATGTATCGCCGGAGCCAATATTAGTCTATTATTTGTGTCCGGCCCCCATCGCCGTTAGGTTTGGGGTAGCTGAAACGAAAAGAATGGCAGGGAGGGTGGGTGTCTTTTTGCAGAAAAGACAACCGCAAGATATAATAAAAAAGGCCTGTTGATGTGACAGGCCTTGTTTTGTTGAGGGGGAAACCAGAAATCAGCGGCAGAGGTCCGCCTTGCCGGCACAGCCAAGAACGTGGAGCTTGTGCTTGACCATCTCCTTGATGGCCAGCCGGCCCGGTCCCAGATAGTTGCGGGGGTCGAATTCCGAGGGTTTTTCGGCAAAGACCTGGCGGATCTTGGCGGTCAGGGCCAGTCGCAGGTCCGTATCGATGTTGATTTTGCAGACGGCCATCTTGGAGGCTTTGGCCAGGGCCTCTTCCGGAACCCCCATGGTATTGGGCATTTTGCCGCCATACTTGTTAATCAGATCAACGAACTCGCGGGGCACGCTGCTGGAACCG
>JAKQBU010000427.1 GCA_029573975.1 Planctomycetota bacterium | reverse complement strand
GAAAAAAATCTCGGCCTGTGCAATCAATGCGGCGCCCGCGTTCCCTCGAAATTCGCCTTCCGCCATAACGAGGTCTGGATCGAAAAGGACTGCCCCGCCTGCGGCCGCACCGACTCCCTGGTCAGCACCGACGCCGCTGCCTGGCAGGCCAAACGCGATATCTGGCCCGACGCCTCCGTCACCGCCGAGGGCTGCTCCCTCCACTGCGACCGCTGCGCCAGGGACCACAAACCCAACATGGTATTCCTCGACGTCACCAACCGCTGCAACATGAACTGCCCCATCTGCATCGCCACCACAAAATACATGGGATTCGATTTCTACCCTCCGCTGTCCTACTTCGATAAGATCTTCCAGCATCTCAGTAAAATGGACCCCATCCCCATGGTCGAGCTGTTCGGCGGCGAACCCACCGTCCGCAAGGACCTGCTGGAGATCATCGCCCTGGGCCGGAAATACAAGCTCAAACCCCGCGTCGTCACCAACGGCATCAAACTGGCCGACGAAGAATATTGCCGGAAATTGTGCGAATCGGGCGTCCGCGTGCGGTTTGCCTTCGACGGCCGCAGCCCGGACATCTACGCCAAACTGCGGGACAACCCCGGCGCCTACGAAAAGAAACTCAAAGGCCTGGAGAACCTCAACCGCTTCAGCCGCCGCCGCCAGTCCATCATTAGCTGCGCCGCCTGGGGCATCAACGACCATTTGATCGGCGATCTCATCGCCTTCTGCCACGAACACCGGGACCTGATCGGCGAAATCGGCATCATCCCCCTGACCGAAAACTGGAAAAAAAACGAGTTTGAAGTTTCCGTACGCACCACCCTGGAAGATGTCGAGAAAATGGTTCGCCAAAGCCTCCCCGGCGAAGAGGTGGACTTTGTCCCCGCCGGCCTCTCCTACAGCATGCGCCTGCCCCGCTCCTTCTTCCGGCGCAATACCCGCTCGGAAATCCTGCTGCTGGGCGGTGTGCACCCCAACTGCGAGTCCATGACCCTGCTTATCTCCGACGGGAAAAAATACCGCAGCATCAGCCATTACCTGAAAGTCCCCTTCCAGCAGGCCTGCCGGGAATTCACCGACCTTAGCCGCAGCCTGGAACCTAGGCTTGCCCCCCTCAACCCCGACAAATTCGCCCAGCGGCTCCGCGGGCAACTGATAATCCTCAAAAAACTCACCCCCTGGATCTTCCGCCGGCTCAAAATCGGCACTCTCCTGGCCGGCTCCCTGGTTCAATATGGTAAGTATTTGGGACGCATACTCTTAGGAAAAGGCAGCAAACGCCGGCCCGCCCGTATCCTGCGGGTCGCCGGCCTGCCCTTCGAAGAGGAGCATTCCATCGACGCCGGGCGGCTCAAAAACTGTAAAGCGGTCTTTGCCTATGAAGATGCCGAGGACGGCCAGATAAAAACCATTCCCGCCTGCCTCTGGTATCCCTATCGTAACGGCTTCCTGAAAAAACTTTCCCAGAAATACCAGGCCCCAGCCGATTGATCTCCCCTGTGTATGACAACCGGCTATTGGCCGTCTATAATGATTAGTAAAGATTACCAAATATAGGTAAAATAGGCAATTTATGCCGACCGTTTGGTATGTTTTAAACCGATGCCTTTTATATGGAAAATAACTATGTTTTACTCTAAATCTTCCTCACTTTATTCCAGATTTACTTCCTTTTATTCCACTTTTTTCGTAGTTTGCCTATCTTTACTTCTCTGCTCTATTCTACCATTAACTGCCTTCTCTCAAACAACTTACGATACCAACCCCCTCACCCCAGAAGAGAAATCCCTCGCCGATCAACTCAACGCCGTCTATCGTCGCCCCGTCGAACGTGTAATCCCATCTCTAGTAAACATAAGGGTTTATAAAGATATCCAATCCTCCCCCTTCGCCCCGGAACTCGAACAACGCGGCATCGGCAGCGGCTGCATCATCGACAAACGCGGCTATCTTATTACAAACAATCATGTTGTGGCGGACACCACCAAAATCGAAGTCATCCTCTCCGACGGCCGCTCCTTCACCGCCATCGATAAATTCCTCGACCCCGCCACCGACCTGGCCGTGGTCCAAATCGACCCGGCGGGTGAAGACCTCCCCGTAGCGCAACTTGGTGATTCTGATGAAGTTAAGGTTGGCGACATCGTCCTGGCCATGGGCAGTCCTTTTGGGCTGGAGCAAACGGTGACTTCGGGCATTATCAGCTATAAAGGCAGGCAGACATTCATTTTAGGAAGATCCGCCTATGAAGATTTTCTCCAGACCGACGCGGACATCAATCAGGGAAACAGCGGCGGGCCTCTGGTCAATCTCTACGGTGAAGTTATTGGAATTAACTCAAATATTAAAAGCCCAACCGGGGTTTCCGCTGGGTATGGCTTTGCGATTCCCAGCAATATTGTTAAATTTGTAGTATCGCAATTGATTGAACATAAAGAGGTTAAGCGCGGCTGGCTGGGTGTTTGGATGGCCGGCGTGGAAGAGTTGCGAGAAGTGTTGGCTATGCCCTACCATAAACAATTATTCCAGGAACGCTACAAGAAAGACCCTAACAATCTGCTAAAGGATATTCCCGATTCGATAAGCGGGGTGGTAGTCTTCGATATCATGAAGAACTCACCAGCCGCAGAGGCCGGAATGCAGGAAGGGGATGTTATTCTGGAAGTAAACCACAAGAAAGTCTCTTCTTCCAAGGAGTTACGTAATCTGATTGGTATTTTACTGCCTGGTACAAATGCTGAATGTCGAGTATGGCGCCAAAATAAAGAAATTACAGTGGGTGTTCTGCTGGGTGACAGCGAAGCCGGTAAGAATATCGTTAAAGATCTATATCCGGAGGAGTTACCGTCACCCAAAATTGAAGAGTATATACCGGATTATCCCACGCCGATCTATCCGGACCAGGGACCGCGGCTGGGGGTAAGTCTGCAAATCTTGACAAAAGATATGGCGGAGAAACTCGGTTATCCTGTTGATACGGAAGGATTAATGATTACCTCCGTGCTGCCGGGGAGCCTGGCGGACGAAGGCGGATTAGTGGCTGGGGATATTATTGTTGGGGTGGATGGGGAAAAAATTAGCAGCGTGGAGGAGTTAAAAGAAAAGGTAGCCAATGCGGATTTTGACGGTAAAGGATTGGAAATTAAGATTTTAAATGCTGGGGGGGAGCAGACACGGATTATCAAACGCGGCGCCATTTAACGGATTTTATAAAGAAAAACATGTATAAAAGATAAGTATTTTGCGATGAATCTCACTAAAAAGGTATAGTAAACATGAATAAAAGTGTAACGATTATGCCCTGTTTGGACATGCAAAACGGCCGGGTAGTGAAGGGCGTTCATTTCGTGGATATTAAAGATGCTGGGGATCCGGTACAGTGTGCCCAAGCATATTGCCGGGCGGGGGCGGACGAACTGGCCCTGCTGGATATCACCGCCACCGTCGAGGGCCGCGCCACCATGCTGGACGTGGTGCGCCGGGTGGCGGAAGTAACGACGGTGCCTTTTACGGTAGGGGGCGGAATCAGCGATGTGGCGTCCGCAGAGGCGGTACTCAGCGCCGGGGCGGACAAAATCTCCACCAGCAGTGCGGCTTTTCGCAAACCGGAAATTATCCAGCAAATGGTCAAGAAATTCGGGCCGGACAAGGTTACGGTTGCCATTGACGTGGACCAGAATCCCGCCCTGCCCAGCGGGTATGAAGTGTATATCGACGGCGGGCGGACCGCCACCGGATTCGATGCGGTGGAATGGGCCAAAAAAGTGGATGGTTACGGAGTCGGGGTGATTCTGCCGACCAGCAAGGCCGGCGACGGTGCCAAAACCGGTTACGACCTGCCGGTCATCCGTGCCATGGCCCAGGTGGTATCGGCGGCCGTGGTCGCCAGCGGGGGGGCGGGTAAACTCGAACATTTTTACGAAGCGGTTCAGGCGGGCGCGTCGGTGCTGCTGGCGGCGTCGGTCTTTCATTTTCGCATGATTGAAATCCCAGAACTCAAGAAATATCTGCGAAATAAGGGCGTGCCGGTAAAATAATCCAACGCGAGAGGACCGTATTTTGGATATAGAATCTGGTTACCTTCCTGTTGACGGCACGCAAATATATTATGAAACGGCTGGTCAGGGAGAGCCGCTGGTCTTGCTTCACGGCAACATGCTGGACGGCCGGATGTGGGATTTTAATTTTTTACCACTGGCCCGACATTTTCGTGTTATCCGGTACGATCAGAGAGGGTATGGCAAATCCGGCGCACCCAACGGCCGGCTGGGGGCCGCAGACGGCGACCTGCTGGCACTGCTGGATCATCTCCATATCCCTTCGGCCAATCTTTGCGGTTCCTCGATGGGAGGGGTGGTGGCCACGCATTTTGCCTTCCGGCATCCGGAGCGAACGGCGGGGCTGATTCTGGTCAATACCGATTTATCGGGTTTTGCCGCTACGGGGGATCTGGCCGATGCGATTCTGGAGACGCGTTTGCTGCTGGAAAAGGCCGATACGGCTAGGGCCGTCCGCCTCTGGCTTGGCCATCCGCTGTTATTGCCCACCCAGCGTTATCCCAAGGCGTATGAACATATTCAGAAAATCGTGGCTGATTACAACTGGGAGAACTGGCTGGCAGGGAAAAGTTATCTGATTACCCCGCCGGTGCTGAAACGGCTCGGTGAGATTCAGGCCCGGACGCTGGTGATCACCGGGGAAAATGACCTGCCCCGTTTTGCCGCCATTGCCGAGCTGCTCTGCCGCAAAATCCCGCGGAGCCAGCGCCAAATCATGGCAGACACCGCCCATTTAAGCTGCCTGGAAAAACCGGAAGATTTCAATGAACTGGTTATTCAGTTTTTGCGATCCAAACTAACCGCAATCCATTAAATCAGCAGCCTAGAGCCAGCGTCAAAAGCTCATCGTCCCCTTGTTATTAGAGGGCTCGCGGATAATCCCCACCTCCATAAAATCCCTATAATTTCTGCCACCCTATTTTTCAGTTCTTACTATTCACAGTATAAATTGGGGCAGACGATTGTTAAACGCCTGCCCCAACCGGTAGCCGGGAGAGAAGTTAATCGGTTTCGTACCAGCTTGCCTTGACCTCGTCGATGAAGCCCTGCCACTCCTGCGGGGAATAGCCTAGCTGAAACTCTTCATTGTCGCCGTATATCTCTTCCAGCCATGCCGTCATCTCCTCCAGCGTCGCCAGCGGGACCGATTCTGCCACGGGGGCGCTTTTTGCCGATGGTGCCGAAGCAGACCAAGAAGCAGCGGATAAACTCATACTCTCCCCGCCGCTGGGGGCCATCATCATCATCCCCATCATTTCCCCGGTATCCAGCCAGCACGCCTGCCACAGCCACACATCCGCCAGCGCCGCGAAATCATTCATATTCACTAGATGATTGTTGCCAGCTATATCACAGTCCGGATCCCAGTTTTCGGTAGTGAAGCCGGGATATTGATTGGGATCAGCATAGTTTGGGTCAATGCTCAACCACGCTGCTGAAAATTTCATTAGCTCCATCGTATCTATAATCCCGCTGGCGTCCCAATCCAGCGGATGGCTTACCTCTTCGCAATGGACTTCATCGGCCCCCATATCCACTATCTCTATCGTATCGTCAATCCGGTATTCACTATCCATGTCCAGTTCACCAGGGATTACCAAATTGGAATCCCCTCTATCCTTGCACGGTGAATCATAGGCCAGATGATAGTTGCAATTCTCGACGGAAACAAAATTTGGCTCGGCATGAATGTTATAATTCGCATCCGGGTCAGAATCATAGTTATTCGGATCATTCGGATCATGGAAACAGGAATAAGTGACGGAACAGCCCTCGTTGAACTGGAACCCGCCGCCGTTTTCATTATTGCCCCATAGGATACAATTGGTAATTTCCGGGGCATTCTCTCCGGTAAAGAAGACACCCTCGTTACTGTTATACGCAATAGTGTTGTTGCGAATATCGGGAGTGTCCGAAGGCTGATAGAGTTTGATACCATAATATCCGACATCAGCAGAACCATTATGGTGTATCACACTGTTCAGAATAGTCGGAATTGAAAGAAAGGAATACATTCCATCATATTCGTTATCGTAAATTTTGCAATTATTGATGGTCAAAAGATACTCTGATCCCAAATGATTAATACCATATGTACCATTATTTTTAATAGTACACCAACTTACGTTTGCATTACAGTTTTGGCAATAGATACCCCATTGGCCACTGTCAGTAATAACACAATTCGCGATGGTAAAATCAAAACCGGCAGAAGCACAATAAATATTATATTGTGTCGCTTCATTGACGACAAACCCATCCAAAACAGTTTCATCCCCCATCGTAACGACTTTATAGGCATACTGATCACAGTTATACATGGGATCATACCAGGCATAGCCGTTAAGGATGGATTGATTGGCCTGGAAGTTGCGGTCGGCCAGGTCAAAAGTGACGAAATCTTCAGTACCGGTAAAAGCGCCATAGACGGACACACCGCCGGGGATGCTGAAGGTAGAGGAACGGGTATTGCCGGGGCGATAGATACCCCGCGCCACCCAGATGGTATTCCCGCATCCATTGCGTGCCCTTTCCAAAGCATCCTGCAAATCGGTATAGGCATTCTCCCAACTGGTTCCGGCCTGCGTACCCAAAACCGCGTATTGGTCGGTGAAAATTATATCCCCGCCCCAGCAGCCGACCGGGGTATATTCAAAGTCATAGTTATAAGAGGTGTCGCTTTCGATCTCCACCCGGTTGATGATCTGCCCTTTCGGTTCACACTGATTATTGACCTGAACCGTTAAATATAAATAGGCCGGTCCGCTGCCGCCCTCCACATGGCCAATATTCCAGGAATAAACGCGGGCGTCAGAATCATAGGTCCCGGTATTCGGATCCGCCGAAACCCATTCTACGGTCGGGGGCAGATAATCCGTCACTACCACATTTTCATGATCGTTGGCATCAGGGGCATAGCAGATGGTATAAGTAATGTTATCGTTTGGTAAAACCGTACCGTTGGGATCGGAGACATTATCCGTTTTGGTGAGCGTCATCAGCGGAGGTTTATAGGCATTGCCCACTTCCAGCCCCGCCAGTCCCCGCAGAGTAACCCCATCCGTATTGTTATTGCCGTAGGTAAAGTCCGGGTCAGCGGTATTCGGCTCGGCAATCCAGCCATCGGTATCATACACCTCAATGGTATGATTATTGGGATCAGTATAGGGATCCCTATAGGTGGTGACATAGACCAGGCCGGTCTCGTTGTCAGTAGTAATGCCGTTAATGTAGCATCCGATATTTTTCTCGATGGTGGGGCCCGGGAACATACTGTACTTGATTAACCACGTACTGTTACGGAACGCGCCG
>JAKQBU010000416.1 GCA_029573975.1 Planctomycetota bacterium | reverse complement strand
CTGACCATTCCCAATCAGATGAAGCTGGAGCGTCTGGCCCGGATTCTCTATCAGGCGGGCATCCGGCACTGGGTAATCGAAACCCCGGAGGCCGACCTGGCGGACCTGCAATTGCTGGCGGATTGGCTCGGAAAATAATCGGTTTGTCTATGGCAAAAGGAAAAGTGAAATCTATCCTGCTTTTGGTATATGCGGCGGTGTGTCTGGTATTCTGGCTTTTTTTCCGGCCGATACTGATTGGCTTATACATCTGGCCCCCTGCCGCCCGGCTGCCGGATGGCGGCCAGACCAATCCTTATCTGCTTCAACTGATCAGCGCTCTCTATCTGCTGATTACCAATATTCCCTTCCTGCTGGCGATTTTTATCCCGGCGGCCCTCTTCGGCTTTTGGCTGCTGCGGTTTTTTATCGACAAACAGGAAAGCGGCTCGGCACCGGTTAGAATTGGTAAGGGAAAATGGGCACAAATTTTCCTTCTCTCTCTGGGGCTGGGGCTGCTATCCCTGTCGCTGCTTACCCTGCTGCTGGGACTGGCTCATTTGCTCTACCGGATAATCTTTGTGGTGCTGCTGATTCTGATGTCCATTCCCGGTATGATTCATCTGGTGCGAATACGCCGGTCGAAACCAAAAACTCCCCCCCTTTCGGAAACGGAACCATCCGGGATACACCCCCTCCTCTATTTACTGATTCCGATGGCCGCGCTGGCGCTGCTGGCCGCGCTGGTACCGGCGGGCATTCTCTGGGACCACGACGGCCGGGGCTATGATGTCCTGGAGTACCATCTCCAGCTTCCCCGGGAATATATCGCCCACCATGCCATCATCCCCCTCGACCATAATGCCTACAGCAATTTCCCCGCCAATACGGAGATGTTGTATCTGGTCGCCTTACTTTTAAAAAGCAATGCCATCGATGGCATGTATCTGGCCCAACTTCTCAACCTGACCCTGGCAGTGCTGCTGATAGCGGGCCTATATGTTTTTCTCCGGGATATACATCCCGCCGGCGCCGCCCTCGCCGCTATCGCAGCCGCCGGATTGCAGTTTTTTTACGTGGCCACCAATGCCTATGTCGAACCCTATATGCTCCTGCTGTTTCTATTGGCTATAGTGGCCGGAAAGGCCCTGCCGGTCCGGTTCCCCCTGAAACAGGAGCATCTGCTGGCTGGGATCTTTACCGGCGGGGCCTGCGGCTGCAAATTCACAGCCGTTATTCAAATTCTGCCGGTCGTGGCTCTTTTTATTTTGGTTCTACATACCTGCCGCTTTCGCCGCCTGTTTCTTTTTCTGGTGACGGTTTTGGCCGTCCTCTCCCCCTGGCTGCTGCGCAATACCGCCTGGCGCGGCAATTCCGTCTTTCCCATCGCCGCCCGCCAGCTTGGTCAGGACCACTGGAGCGACGAACAGGTGCAGCGCTGGCAGGCCGCCCACCGCGCCAAACCCGACCAGACATCACCCGACCAGACCGCCCTGCCGCAAAGGCTCAAATCGCTGGCCGTAGAACTCATCAGCCCCAGCCGCTATGGTTTTGCCGTTCTGCTGGCCCTGGCCGTAATCCTGACCGGCATCAAGAAACCATTCACGCCAATCGAATATCTAGTTATCGCCGCCCTGGCAATCCAACTGGCGGTATGGCTGTTTCTTACCCACCTCCAGCCGCGTTTCCTGCTGCCGTTATTGATTCCGTTGGTCCTGCTGACCGCCAGCCGCTTCGAGGCTGTTGCCCCCCCGCCGCTGCGCTATCTGGTAATTCTGTTCGCCATCGCTGCCGCCTCGGCCCATACCCTGCTGGCCGCCGGCCGCTACAATCAAAATACCTCGTTTAACAGCCCGTATGGGTTTCATCCCCTGGCCGGCTGGGACCAGCTTATCGAGTCCCAGTATCCCTTTGCCAACTCCGAAACCACCATCGAACCGGGTACTCGCCTGCTGATGGTTGGCGATGCCCGGCCGTTTTATGTCCGCTGCGAGTATGCCTATAATACGGTTTTTGACCGCTGCTATTTCGCGGAACATCTGGCGGAAAAATCCCCCGCCGAGGTCATCGACTGGCTGCAAGAGGAAAATTTCACCCATCTGTATATCAACTGGTACGAGGTGGAGCGGCTGCAAAAATCCTACCAGTTCGCCCCCAGCCTGACCCGGCAGAACATCGAAAAACTGGAACAAGCCGGCCTGATTCCGCTTTCATCCGCGGAATGGCAGGCAATCGATTCCCACTACCGGCTTTATCGCATACCGCCCCGCTAAGAATATACCGCCGATAAGTTACAATTGCAGTCCGGCAAAGATTTGATACTATGTAATGACGGAACCGACAAAAATTGATTTAGACATCCAAAAACGGCTCTGGCTCCCCAATAACAAGGGGTCGAAGAGCTTTTGACGCTAGCGTCATGTAATGGGAAGACCTGGCGGTGTGGCCAGGTGTTACATACAGGAAGATGTCAGCAAAAAGAGGAAAGATGATGGATTCAAACCGGCAAATCAAACGTTTCATAACAATGTTGGCAATGTGTTTTTTCGTAATCCTGCCGGTCCGGCCGGCTCTTTCCCAGCTATCGGACAGCAGCAGTTGGGCGGTCAAGGCCTGGCTCAAGGCCGAGGATCTCGCCCGGGAAGGACTCAAATCCGGTGATCCCGTCCAGCAGTGGAAAGACGCCTGCTGGGGCATCCGTTTCAGTCCGAACCCCAATCCGCCTCAGAGTGACCAGCCCCCCACGTACGCCGAATACCAGATTCCGGGCCGCCCCCAGCCGGTACCGGCGGTATTTTTTGACGGCAGTGCCAGCCTGCGCCAACTCGATGTCCTGGATGTAGTTGACCAGGACATAACCGCCTTTGTGGTGTACTGGCCCCAGGAAGACGGCGTTTCGGCCTGGAAAGAAATGTATGCCAAACGGCACGGGGCCGACTGTGTTTATTGGGGCGGCATCGCCACCGCCCTGAACTCCCGCCTCTATTACACCGCCTACCGCGAGAACGGCATCCGCCTGGGCGGCAATGACCGCCTGCCCCTGGTGCTTACCGCCCATCAGAATGAATATGATCCCCGGCCGCGTTTCCAGGGCTATATTGCCGAGGTCCTGGTCTTTGCCCGGGCCTGGAGTCCGGATGACCCCTATTACCAGGCCGTAGAGAAGTACCTGCACGAGAAGTATTTTTCAGCCCCCGGCAGCGAAACGCCCACCCCCAGCGTACCGTGGTACGATCCGCAAGCGGCGGCTCTTGTCCAGCCGGCAAAGACCAGGGAAAAACCAGCGGATAAAAACCGGGTACCGAAAGACAGGGAAAACCAGATAGCACTGCAGGAAGTAAGCGTATTTTCTTTAACGAATCAGCAG
>JAKQBU010000393.1 GCA_029573975.1 Planctomycetota bacterium | reverse complement strand
CACCGGCTGTGTCGTCCCGCCAGCTCGTAAACACGATCGGCTCCGCATCCGTACCCACCGCGTGCAGCACGCCGTTTACATTAAACTGCACCCCATTGTAAAGCTTAAAAATCTGACCCGGCGCCACGGTCAACGTTGTCCCCGCCGCAACGGTTATATCGCCGTCAATATGCGCTGCTAAACCCCCATAATACATGGTTCGGTCGCTGCCCAGCGTCCCGCCATGCTGCAGCACCCCGTTCAAACCCGAAGCAACCACCTCGATCGTATTGTAACTCACCGCCGCTTCCAGGAAACTCTCAATTCCGGAATGACGCGCATGATCCACGGTTACCTCGGTAAGCGTCGGATTGCCGGAATTGATCTTTATCCCCACCGAGTCGGCCTCTTCCACCAGCACCTCGTGCAGCGTCATATCCGCTCCGGTGATCTCTATGCTTGGCCGGTAGCCGGCGGGGTGCCCAGTGTAATAATAGTTCCCTGCATATCGAACTTCAACATTAATTAGCTGCGAACCGTCCGACCCGTCATTAAAATACAACGCTTCCCAGTCGCCCCGCGCTCCCGTCGATGCCCCGTCGGCATTCGTGTCGCCTCCGGCTGTGTCGTCCCGCCAGCTCGTAAACACGATCGGGTCCGTATCCGTACCCGCTGCGTGCAGTACGCCGTTTATAGTAAACTGCATCCCGTTGTAATACTTCAACACCTGATCCGGCACTATGGTTAACATCGTCCCCGCTCCGACGGTGACCTCGCCGTCAAATAGTACGACGGCGCCCCCGTAATCCATGGTTCGGTCGCTGTCCAGCGTTCCGCCATGCTGGAGCACCCCGTTCAAACCTGAAGCAACCACCTCGATAGTACTGTAACTCACCGCCGCCCCCAGGGAACTCTCAATTCCTGCATGGCGCGCGTGATCCACGGTTATATGGCTAAGCGTCGGATTGCCGGAATAGATTTTGATCCCCACGGAGTCGGCCTCTTCCACCAGTACCTCGTGCAGCGTCACATCCGATCGGTTGATCTCCAGGCTCGGTCGATAGCCGCCGCTATGACCCGAGTGGTAATAATTGCCCGCATAACGAACCTCGACATGCTCCAGCAGCGAATGGCTTGACCCGGGGTTAAAATAAATCGCCTCCCAATCGCCCCGCGCTCCCGCCGACACACCGTCGCCATTGGTGTCCCCACCGATTGAATCATCTCGATACGATGTAATTACTACCGGTGCCCATTCGCTTCCCTGTGCCGTCAGCGTACCGTTAACATTAATCTCCTTGTCCTGCTGAACCTTTATGACTACCCCCTCCGCTACCGTCAGTGTCACACCGGAATCAATGGTTAACGCCCCCGTCACCACATACACGCTGCTGGTATCGTCCCACCAGGTATCCTGCGCAATATGTCCGCTCACAGGGATTGGTATGCCGGAATAGTCTCCTTCTCCCGACAGCAGTACTCGCTGTTCCAGCGATTCGCACACCAGCTTCTTCGGTAACGTAATCCCTTCTCCGCGGCGTCTCATTTTTTTGAATATTTTGCGTAACATTCCCTGGTCCTTTGCTGGTACAGAAATTCTCCGTGCTAAAGTAAACTTCATTACTTTAATGCGGAAGTGTTTCTAAGTTAAATAGACATATATGATAGTTTTACACTCCTCCAATATAATCAGGCATTTTATGGTATTTATCCTGAAAAGTCAACATTTATTTTCTTTTGAGCGGAATCTCCTTGTCCTGTTTTATTCGCCGAGTAGGTACCCCGGAGGTCGCAGGTTCGATCCTGCCCCCGCTAGTCCGTAACTCAAGCCCTCACAGCTACTTAACTGTGCCTATTTTTTTGCTATCCGCCGTCGTGTCGTTACAATGCAATTCATTTCTGTGCGAATCGGATTGCCATTTGCACGTAATCCAGCCGAGCTGGCGTCCAGGGCAGTTTCTGGTAAACCAATTCATCATGTGTAGTTTTAAAACCGTTATCACCGTGCCCCTCTCGTTTTACGCAAAAACTTTTTAAAAAAAGACGCGTACTTTTTAAGGAGTACGCGTCTGGGATATCCGTTTATTGGGTATTCAGGTTTTTACATATTCCGATAACCGGGGCCGCCGGCGCCTTCCGGGACGGTCCAGCGGAGATTGTCGAAGGGGCACTTGTTCTGGCAGGTTTTGCAATGCAGGCAGTTGGAGGGATTGGCCGGTTTCATGCGGTCCTGAATCACCTCATAGACGCCCGCCGGGCAGAAGCGGATACAGGGCTGCTGGAATCGGGGCAGGCACTCCCGCTGGCAGATTTCCGGGTCCCGGACCTGGCAGTGGCAGGGCTGGTCCTCGCGGTGCTTCACGCCCGCCATGGCGGTGAAGCTGTCCTTGTCGAAGGGGGCGTCCAGATGGAATTTGTAGGAGGCGGTGGTCATGGCCTCGAAGTCCCGCTCGACGTGGAAGCGCGGCAGCAGGGGACCCAGCGTAGAGACCGGGAAGCCGATGGCATTGCCCAGCTTGGCTACCGTCTGGCGGTATTTGCGGGCGGAGTACATCTCCCGATTGACGGATGAAGCATCCAGCATCTGGGTATAGGTCCGGGCGGCCTGGTCGGGGGCATGCAGGGTTTGGGCCGCCGCCTGGCCGGCGATATCCCCGGAGGCGATGGCGTTATGCAGCCCCTTGATCTTGAGCATGTTTACAAAACCGGCGCTGTCGCCGATGATCAGGACATTGCTTTTGCCGATGGTGTTTGTCTGCGGATCGCGGGGGATGGCGTAATAGCCGCCTTCCGGGATCATCTTCGCGCCGGCCTCCACCACGGTGCCGCCGTCGATGAACTGCTTCACGAATTTATGCTGCTTGAAGCGGACCAGGGCCTCCTGCGGATTGAAATCGTAATATTTCCAGTCGGCCCCTACGATCATGCCCACGGCGATCTGGTTTTTTCCGAAGGCGTACATAATGCCGCCGCCGAAGATGCCCGGCCCGATGAGCGGGGTCCAGATGGGCCAGCCCATGGCGTGCACGACGCGGTGATCGCCGAATTGCTCGTATTGCTGGGGCGTGACCTCGATCAGCTCCTTGGCGCCGACGGAGAAGAGTTTGTTCGCCTCCCGCTGGAGGCCGGCTTTCTCTATATATTTTTCGGTCAGCAGACCGTCGCAGCCTTCGGCCAGGATGACAAGGTCGGCGGAGATGGTTTCCCCGGGAACATAATTGCGCTGGGGATGGCCTTCGTGGTCCAGCCCCTGATCGACCAGCTTGACGCCGGAGGCCCGGCCGGTGGCCGGATCAACCAGAATATCCGCCGCCGAAAAGCCGTGGATGACCTCGACGCCGAGATCTTTGGCCACCCGGCTGAGCCAGGCGGTTAATTTGCTGACCGAGACAATATAATCGCCCTTGTGAATCATTTGGCCGAAACCCAGGTGCAGCCATTTGGCCATCGTAATCATCGGCGAGACGCAGAAGGCCAGGTTCCGGCCCAGGAAGAACCGGACATCGTCCTGCTCCACGGTCCGTTCGAAGGTATGTTTGGCCTGCTCGTGTTCGGGCCATTTGGGGTCGTAATGGTCCAGCAGGTCATGCAGCGGCTGGATCTCCAGCACCGCACCGGAAAGGTTGTGGTTGCCGGGCTTGTCCGCTTTGTCAATCACACAGACATCCAGGTCCAGGCGGCGTGTTTTCAGGGAAATCGCCGCCGCCAGGCCCGCCGGGCCGGCGCCTACAATCAAAACGGAAACACGGGAATAATCTTTTTCACTGTACACGGTTATTGCTCTCCCAGTACTTGGACTAATTGGGGTACTACCTCTTCGACGTTGGCGACCATGTAATAGTCGCACTGTTTGAATATCGGAGCGGCCGGGTCGTTGTTGATGGCCAGAATGGTCTGGCTGTTGGCCACGCCGATCATATGCTGAATGGCCCCGGAAATGCCCATCGCCAGATACACGTTGGGGCCGACGGCGGTACCGGTCTGGCCGACCTGATGCACCCGTTCGGTGAAGCCCTGCTCCACGGCGGCACGGGACGCGCCCCGCTCCACGGTGACGCCGAGCTGCTTGCCGACCGCGGTACACAGAGTGGTCAGCAGATTGATATAGCGTTCCTTGCTCTGCAGGCCCTTGCCGCCGGAGATGATGATGTCGGCGTTGAAATTGACATGGCCGGTGCCGCGTTCGGTGTTGATGATCTCCAGGCTGAGGTCGTCTTTCGTCAGTTCCACCGGGCAGGGGATGACCTGGCCTTTCCGGGCCGGGTCGGCCGGCAGCCGTTTCATTACGCCGGGCCGGGCGGTGGCCATCTGGCATTTGGAATCCTTGGTGCAGATGGTGGCCATGACGTTGCCGCCCAGGGCGGGACGGGTCTGCATGAGGACGGCGATTTCACTCTTGCGGGAGCTGTCGCGAATGTCCAGCGAGGTGCAGTCGGCCGTCAGGCCGCAGCCCACGCGGTAGGACACCATCGGTGCCAGTACCCGTCCCTGGGGGGTGGCGGCGAAGAGGACGATCTGCGGCCAGTATTTTTCGATGACCCCGGCGATGGCCTTGCGGTAGGCGGCCGGGTCAAACTCCGCCAGCAGTTCATGTTCGATACAATAGACCTTGTCCGCCCCGGCCTCGATCAGAGACTGGGCCAGAGGTCCGACTTTTTTCCCGGCCAGGGCTACCCCGACGTGAGTGTTGAGCGAGTCGGCCAGTTCCCGGGCCTTGCCGACCAGCTCGAAGGTGGCGGGGGTAATCTCCTCACCGGTTTCTTCGGCCACGACCCATACCTCTCCTTCGTAAAGGGGCTTGCTGGCCTGCAGGCCGGCGAGCATCTCCTCCAGCGCCTTGGCGGTGATGCCCAGCGATTTATCCTGTACGATTTGTTCCTTCACCTCCGCGGTTATATCCGAAAGGTTGTGGATATTCAGTTCTTTCAGTTTTTTGACCAACTGCTCAAATGCTTCGCTTTCCTTTTGCGTGCCCTCGAAGCTGCGGTCAAAGGGATTGGTGCGGTTGCCGGGCAGGACATAGCGATGGTTCAGGTGCGAATCCGCGGCGGCGTGTGTTTCGCCGGCTTTGGCCAGTTTTTTCAGGATTTGGGCAAACTCGCGTGCCTCTTTGATTTCCAGGCATTTGCGGGAAGTTTTGGGCGGCGGAAAGACGCGGATGACGCGGGTCTTCGAACCGGTGACGCCGAAATACGTTGGTTTGACATCTTCCGCGGTCCACTGGATGATGGGGGTGGCGTTAGCCTTGCGGGTCGCCGCAAACGTCGGGAAGAGCGGGAACTCGTATTTAGCGACGGTAACGATGGCGGGTTTGGTTTTGGGAGTGACGATCTGGCTGCCGCCGCTGATGATGCGGGTAAATTCGAACCGTTTGTTTTTGTATTCCACCTCGGTGGCGTAGGAAACGCAGGGGATTTTCATCTCTTCGGCGATCTGGGCGGGAACCTGGGCGGTGTCGCCATCGACGGATTGCATACCGGAAACCACGTAATAATCATTGGTACCGTCTAGCAGGTCTTTGACAATTTTGCGGATGGCGCAGGCCAGCGGATTGGCAGTGGCCCAGGTGTCGGCCCCGCCGAGCACCCGGTCGGTCAGAAGAACCGCTTCATCCGCCCCGCGGCTCAGGGCATACCGCAAAACCTCATCCGCCATGGGCGGCCCCATCGTCAGGGCGATGATCTTGCTTTGCTGATCCTGGCCTAGATGTTTCATCCGGGCGGCAAAGGCCAGTGCCTGGGCGTCCAGCTCATTGATGACGGAGGCCAGTTTCCCCCGCATCAAATTGCCGGTCTTGGGATCGAAGGCATTGTCGGTGATCTGGGTTACATCGGGTACCTGCTTTACCAATACAATATAATGTGACATAGAGGCTTTTCCTGCTCTAATTAGTAAATCGTTTAATCATCTACAGTTATCGCAATTCTGCACGTCCGGTCTGACTACGCTGGCAAGAGTAAAAACTATAGGAATTTAGCTTGTCACTGTCAAGAAAAACCGGTTGCCAGCGGCAATAATATTTCCTGCTGGGTTATTATATCCCCATCCTCACCATAAAATTATGTGATTTCTATCACATAATACCGCGATTTATTTTTGGACTTTTGGTTTGTGAACCCGGAGGAGAATCCTATAATAACAGAACAGTACAATACACCGGTCTTAGCGATACGAAAAGAAAGGCATTTATCATGTATAACCGAATTTTTTGGGGGATCTGTTTTATGGTTCTTGGGATGAGTAATTGCGGGCAGGCGGAATCTTCAAATAATCAGGCAGTGAAACCCGTTCAGGTGAGCCTAGAGGTCTCCGATTCCGCAATCGGGAACCTGATTCATGATGAACTGGTGCTTTACCTGGAAAAGATTTTTACCAATCCGATTCAATTTCAGGCTAACCCGGATACCTGTTCTCTGGTCATCGGCACCCCGCAAACCAGTAAGATGATACAAGAAATGATTCAGCAAGGCATGTTGAATCTTCCCAGTGGGGCCAATGCCGACCAAGGCTATACGCTGAAAACCATCGGCGAAACGATTTACCTGACCGCCGCCTCCGAGCCGGGCCTGCTGTATGGTGTGTATGAACTGTTGGAGGCGTATGGTGTCTATTTTCAGATTAGCGGGGAACGGCTGCCAATGGCGCGGGAATTTTATATCAAGCCGCTGGATGTCTGCGTCTCGCCGGTTTTCCAATACCGGGGTTTGCTGCCCTGGGATAATTTTCTTTGCGGGATGTCAGGTTACAATCCGGAGGATTACCGGGATCTCATCAAGCGGGCTGCCCGGATGAAATTCAACATGCTGCAATTCCATTTTTATCCCGGTATTGCCTTTTTCACCGAGACATGGAACGGCCAGCCGGTGAATCCGACGTTTGTCGGCAGCCCGGTTGATGTTTTTCCGACGAAGGGAGCGGTTGGGGAAGAAGCCTTTGGGGATATCGAGATATTCGGGCCCAAACCATATGTCGAAAATAGCGGCAATCCCCGCGCCCAGGCCGAGGCTTGTCAGGCCATGCTGCGGGAAGTGATTGATTATGCCCATGCCCACGGCTTCAAGACGTGTGTGGGATTTGAATTGATGATGTCTAACGGCGGCGATTTCAAGACCGCCCCTAAACCGAGTACCTGTCTGATCGATCCGCTGGATCCGAATAATGCGGAAAAGTCGGTGGCCCGCTATCGGTGTCTGGTGAATACCTATCCGAACTCCGATTTCTACTGGATGTGGGAATCGGAGGCCCAGGGGTGGTTTAATCGGGAAATCGGCCCTCAGCCGGGTCATGCGGAAATGCGCGAAAAATGTAAACACTGGACCAGCAATGCCAATGCGGCGGGGGATATTGATTATGCCTATCTGTTCCGGGAGGTGGTCCGGCGGCTGACGGCGGGGGAACGGTCGCGGCTAGCCACTGGCGGCTGGAGCATCGAACATATTTTTCCGGGCATGGATAAGGATTTTCCGGAAGAGGTGATTTTTGCGTCGTTGAATTCCTATGTGCCGCCCCTGGCAGCGAACGACCAGGTTCCCAGCTATCGGGTGGCGCAAACAGGCCGGCGGGCCTGGATGATTGAATGGTGGGAATTCGACGGCGGCCAATGGTTCCCGCAGTTCCGGGCCAACTGGCAGGAAGAGATGTATAAGCAGTGCCGCTCGTTTGGGGTGGAGAGTGTAACGCTGCTGGGATGGAAATTATCGGGGATTGAGCACAATGTCCGGTATCTGAGCGAATTTTGCTGGCGTCCGGATTTGACAGCCGAAGATTTTTATGCCGATTATGTGCGGAAGGTTTATGGCCCGGCGGCAGAACCGCTGGCGCAGGTATTTCTGGACTATGACCGGTACGAGCCGGATGTTCCCTGCGGCGATGCCACGGGGCCGAATATGCACTTTTCTTCCGGCTGGTGTTACTGGGATCTGCCGGTGTTGCCCGCCAGTGTGCCGGCTTTGGAGGAGGAGGCCTGGAAAGGCAGGCTAGGCAAGACGTCCGGGCATATCGAGGCGTTGCAAAAATTTTATCATATGGATCAGCAGGCAATTACGTCTATAGATAATATCCTGCCGCAACTGGATGAGCAGGGGGCTTCCTGGCTGCGGCTGCTGAAGAATCGGCTCCAGACCCGCGGTTTTTATATTCAAATGATGCAGAAAATAGATGAAGCGGTTCTGGCATATGACCAGGCGGCCCGGTCCCAGGGGATTAGGCAAGGCCGGCAGGCCGCTGCACCGCTGACGCAGCAGGCAGCGGAATATGGCCGGCTGACCATTGAAACCTATGCCCGGGAAGTTCGCAATCGCGGGGATCTGGGAGTGCTTGCCCAGATGAATGAGCAGGTGTATCGAAGGGTTGAAGATTATGCCGCAAGTTTAGGCCAGGAAGAATCAGTCGACATCAAGTAACCTGAATTACCCCTGCATCAGTCGCAATCCTAGCGCGTAAGCTTCGGGCAGGGCGGTGGGATGGCTGCGAATCGCCCCTTTGGCATCCACCCCTTCGATCAGCAGATTGCCCCAGTAGTCCATCTGC
>JAKQBU010000387.1 GCA_029573975.1 Planctomycetota bacterium | reverse complement strand
GGACAAATATAACGAGTGGGGGGAGGGGGACTGGGCCGACGCACAGGTGACGCTGGCCAGCGGGCGGACAGTGCGGCTGGATGAACTGGCACTACCGGGTGAAGAGATTATCGCGGCGGCCGGGGCGTATCCGTTTTCATTCCTTTATGATGGGAAATCGTCCGGCGAACTGCTGCCCACCTGGGGGCTGAAGCGGACTTCCCGGCAACTGGATGCCGCCCGGAGAGAGCACAGCCTGATTTTCACGGATCCCGGGACGGGTCTTGAGGTTCGCTGGGTCGGGATTGAATATCTGGATTTTCCAACGCTGGAATGGACGGTGTATTTCAAGAATACCGGTACGACGGATACGCCGATTATCGAGAAGATTCAGTCGCTGGACCTGCGGCTGAAGCGGCCGACGGATACGGAGTTTCTGCTGCATCATTTTTTAGGCAGTTCCTGCCGGCTGGACGATTACCGGCCGATGGAGACGGTACTGTCACCCGGCCTGGTGCGCAGTTTTGCACCGGCCACGGGTTATTCCACCGATCCCCATATGTCTTATTTCAATATCGATTTACAAACCGGAACCGGGATGATACTGGCTATCGGCTGGCCGGGGCAGTGGCAAGCCCGTTTTGCGCGGGATGCGGAACAGTTGCTGGCGGTATCGTGCGGACAAGAGTTGACGCATTTTCGACTTCATCCGGGTGAAGAGGTACGTAGTCCGCTGATTGTGCTGCAATTCTGGGAAGGGGACTGGATTCGCGGGCAGAATATCTGGCGGCGGTGGATGCTGGCCTGGGGCTTGCCCAAGCCCGACGGCAAACCGCTGGAGCCGATGCTGCCAGGCAGCAATACGGATCTGCTGGGTTACACGACCACCAGCGAACAGAATCAGAAGGAGTTTATAGACCGGTATGTGGAGGAGGGGATTGGGATCAACTGGTGGTGGATCGATTATGGCTGGCATGCCGGCGGCTGGGAGGTGGCCAAGGACCGCTATCCCAACGGTATCCGGGCGGTGAGCGATTACGGCCGCACGAAAGGCATGAAAACGATTGTCTGGTTTGCCCCGGAGCCTAGCCCTTTTGGCGCGAAACCGGAATGGATCATAAAAGGCAAAGGGGAGGAACCGCTTTGCCGGGGCGGGGATATCTCTGCTTTGAATTTCGGCAATCCGGAGGCGCTGCGGTGGGTAATCGATCTGATCGATAAGGTAATTACCGAGGAAGGGATCGATTGTTACCGGCATGATACAGGGATGGGGCCGCTGCCTATCTGGCGGGGCAACGACAGCGAGGACCGGCAGGGGATAACCGAGATCGGGTATGTGACGGGTTTTCTGGGTTTCTACGACGAGCTGCTGCGCCGCCATCCGAATCTGCTGATCGATAACTGCTGCCGGGGCGGGCGGCGGCTGGATCTGGAGACCATGCGGCGGTCGGTGCCGCTGTGGCGCAGCGATGTGTTCTGGGATCCGGTCAGCCATCAATGCCAGACGTACGGAATCGCCTTCTGGCTGCCTTATGAAGGGACGGGGACCATCCATGACAACAGTTATGGTTTTCGCAGCAATATGACAGCCGCCATGGTATTGAACTATGACCTGCGGCGGAAGGATCTGCAATATGATACGTTGCGAAAACTGACCAAAGAATGGCGGGAGATTGCCGCGAATTACCTGGGTGACTATTATCCGCTGATGCCTTACTCGCTGGATACGGATGCCTGGCTTGCATGGCAGTACGACCGGCCGGAAACGGGGCAGGGGATGGTCCAGGTCTTCCGGCGGGCGGGGGAGCATGACCGGATCGCCCATGCGGAGGTGATGGTGTTTCGGTTGAAGGGCCTGGAGCCGGATGCTATTTATCAAGTCCAAAATCTGGATGAACCGGAGGAACAGACCTTCACCGGACAGGAATTAATGAAAAAAGGGCTGCGGGTGAGTATTGATAATCCCCCAGCCGCTTTGATTTATACGTACCAGCGGTCGAATCCCAAGTAGCCGCCAAAACAGGAAATCCTCTTTTTATAACGAAAGGAAAAACATGGCGAACAATAAAAAGAATCATAAAACGTTGAATATGTCCAGTTTTTTATTACGGGCGGCAATCGCCGGTGTGTTATTTCCTTTTTTTGTTCCGGCGGGTGCCGCGGCTGAAGCGCAGGAACCGGCCTTGACGGTAGTTACCGTCAATTCGCATTGCGACTGGGCGTGGATTCACACCCGGGCCTGGCATGAGGCGCGATATGCCGAGGCAATTCGCAGTTACCTGATGATCATGCGGGAATATCCGAATTATGTATGCCAGATGGAGACAGTGAATGAGCAGATTCTGCCGTTTCTGGCCAAGGCCCGGCGGGACTGGCCGGGTTTGGAGGAGGAATTCTGGCAGCGGGTGCGCGAGGGGCGGATTGAAATTATAGTCGGGTACAGCAATCCGCGCATCAGCGAGATTTATCCGGAGACGTTTATCCGGAACCTGGTGCTGGGCAAGGAGTATTTTCGCGGCCAGGCGCCGGGTTTGCAGCAGAAGGTCTATAGCACCATCGATGTCATGAGCGGCCACAGCCAGATGCCGCAGTTGCTGAGCCAGGCGGACTATCCGTATTATGAATTTCAGCGCAAGGACGGTCCCCAGCGGGTATTCTGGTATAAGGGGCTGGATGGGACGCGGATGCTGTATTCACGGAACTTTTCCATAGCCGGCAATCCGGAGCTGCCCCCCCCGCCGCAGGAATTCAATCAGGTCGTCGATGGGATTCAGTCGGTGCCGGTGTGGCGGGTGGGACTGGGGATGGATGATGCGATGCCGTCCGTGGAAGTGGCCAAACTCGCAGCAACGTGGGATCCGAAGAAGAAGATACTGGGGACGATGGACCGCTATTTTGAGGAATGCGAAAAATACGGCGGGCAACTGAGTGAGCTGGAGGGGCCGCTGGACAGCCTGTGCTATTTCGCCAATGCCGGGGCCTACGGCAACTATAATATTTATACGCAAAATAACCGGAATGAAGACCTGCTGCTGATGCTGGAAAAGGCCCAGGTAATGGCGGCCCTGCAGGGCCGGCCGTTTGTGGAGGAACCGGTTCAGCCGCTCTGGCAGGACCTGCTTTCCTGCAGCGGCCACGCCATCGACTGGCTGTTTCGCGAGGATTATGAGGAACGTATGTCCCTGATTGAAAACACCGCCGCCCGCGCCCGGCGTTTTCTGGAGGAGGCGCTGTCTGCGGTCAGTTGTGCCGTTGCGTTTGATAAGCAGGCGGGCACGCCGCTGCTGGTGTTCAATTTCCAGGGCTGGCCGGTCAGCGGTCCGGTCGAATTTTATACCGATGACAAGGCGGATCATCTGGTCCTTACGGATACCGCCGGGAATAGAATTCCGATGCAGTATATCGGGTATGAGCCGGCCCGCGGCCATTGCCTAGCGTTTCTGGCTGAGCAGGTGCCGGCGTGCGGGTACCAGAGCTTTTATCTGCGGCAGGGGGAAGAAAACAGCGTGACGGTGCCGGCGGCGAAGCAGGAGACGGTGGCCATCGAGAATGCCTGGTTCCGTCTTTCGATGAGTCCGGAAGGCAGGCTGGAACTGTTCGATAAAGCCAAAAACGAAATCCTGGCCCAGGATCAAAACGGCAGTTTTGGCGATCTGGCCATTTATGATCTGCCCCCGTCTCTGAATTGGGAGCATGACGGGCCGGTCGGCAGCCGGCGGGACTGGCAGGTGGATATGGCTCGGTGTGAGTCTCTGGCCGGGCCGGTCTATTCGGCGCTGCGTGCCCGCGGCACCATCGGGCTGCATGAAATCCTGCGCGAAGTGCGACTCTGGCAGAATAGCAGAAAGATCGAATATCTGGTCGAGATCGAGGCCAAAGAAGATAATGGTGTGTTCTGCGTTCGTTTCCCGGTG
>JAKQBU010000351.1 GCA_029573975.1 Planctomycetota bacterium | reverse complement strand
TGCTGCAAAACCCCAATCGCCGAATCCAGCTCCCCATTGCCGCTCAGTACCGCCGCCAGCGCCACCGACGATTCCGGATCGCCCGGCTGATGCTCCAGTATATTGCGAAAAACGCACTGCGATTTTTCCGCGGCGCCTTCCCGAGCCAACTGCACGCCCAGCTCCAATTTTTTGGTTCGCTGCACGGCGGTCGGATCCACCCCGATCGGCGGAACCGGCCGGCCACCTTCCGGCTGGTCCTGTCGCGGAAAAAACAGGTTCAGCAAGGTGGTATCCAGCGCTTTTCCGAGCAATTCCAGCAAGCAGCTCATAGCGGTTCAACTCCCATCTTCATGTCATATTCTTCCTATATTCATCCTGCTTTACCGGTATCGTCGCCGCCGCTTCGCTCCTTAAGCCGGCCGCGCTCCTGCCCGCACGGAAAAACAGGTTTTTTACAGGGATAATCCGCCCAGATGGTATATTCTGGCTATCTTGAACTTTTACCGCTTATACGATAGGGAGATGGTAGCAATTGGGAAAGATAGATAAATGGCCGCACGTCAGCCAAAACCGCCAAAAACCGGCGAAAAATAATATAGGACGCAAACAGAAAAGAACAATACCCCTCTACCGCTCTGCTGCCGCGTTTCGCAGGAGAATCCCCCCTCGCCGCCTCAGACGCCCACCTTCAATTCCGCGATGCGTGCAGCTCTCTGCGGATAAACTCCGCCCGGGCCTGGTCCCGCTGCTGGGTATCGAGTTTCTTGCGGTTTAAATGCTGAAGGTGCCCCGGCTGCGTAAAGAAAAAAAGCCGGTTGATCGTATCCAGCGAAATCGTTTTAATCCGCTCCATGTGCACCCCCAGCCGCAGATAGCTCAGCAGGTACATGGTTTCTTCGGAACTGATCAGCCGGGCATTGCCCAGAACCCCCAGCGCCCGAAAAATCTTATCATCCAGGGCCGGCAGCCGCTCCTCCAAAATCTTCTTCCGGGCACGCAGCTCATATTCAATCACCGGCTCAATCGCCTGCCGAATCAGCCCCTCAATAATCCCCTCCTCGGTTTTCCCCAGCGTCGTCTGATTCGATATCTGAAACAGGTCCCCGATCGGCTCCGAACCTTCTCCATAGAACCCGCGCACCGCCACATGCAAATCCCGGGCCGCCCGGAACACCTTCTCCATCTGCCCCGTCATCTTCAGCGCCGGCAGATGCAGCATAACCGACACCCGGATCCCCGTGCCCACGTTCGTGGGACAGGCCGTCAGATACCCATACTGCGGCGAAAAAGCAAATTCCATCCGGCTTTCCAGCAGATCGTCCACCCGGCTGATTCGTTCGTACAGCCGCTGGAGCTGCAGCCCGCTGCTCATGGCCTGTATCCGCAGGTGATCCTCCTCGTTGACCATCATCGCCAGCGATTCGTCCTGCATCAGCATCACCCCGCGCGGCCCCTCCTCCTCCGCCAACTGCTTCGAGATCAGGTGCCGCTCCGTCAGCATCTGACGTTCCAGCGGCGATATATCCTCCATATTCACAAACCAGATACCATCCCGCAGTTCCGTCTCCATGATTTTCTCATGCACAAACTGCAAAAGCTCATTTTGCTGGGCCGCACTGGCCTGCGAAAGAAACGTAAACCCCACGATATTCCGCGCCAGCCGGATCCGCGACGTAATCACCACTTCCGACCGCGGCCCTTTCGGATCCAGCCACGGCCCGACCTGATTGTAAATCTCTGATAATTGCATAGTCCGCGCCTAATTCAAATTGCGTATTTTATCCCGGAGCCGGGCGGCATTCTCATAATCCTCGTGATCCAGCGCCTCCTGCAGCTCCTGCCGCAGCCGCAGCAGGCTGATTTGCTTATCCATCGTCCCTTTCGGATTCTTCGGCAGCTTGCCGATATGGCTGGTCGCCCCTTCCTGCGTACGGGCAATAATCGCGCTCAGCGGAATTTCAAACACGGAATAATCGTTGGGACATCCCAGCAGCCCCGACTTGCGGAACTCCAGCCAGGAAAGGCTGCACTGCGGGCAGCATAGTTCACTAACCTCCCGCACCTCCTCCTGCGCACTGGCCAGATTGGTTATCAGCTCGGTGATCGCCCCCTGACTGTTGATGGTGATGCCCTCTTTCTGCGCACATTGCTCACACAGATGTTTTTCAATCCGCTTGCCATTGATAATCTCGGTCAAATGGACCGTCGCCTGATTGTTACAATGCTGGCACTGCATATCGTAAGTCTCTATATATTAATCACTTATATTTAATCTTCACATTTACAAACATCCGCTTCTCTTCTTCTATCCAAATCATAGGTCCTTTTTCCCCTATCGTCAATAGCGGATGACAGACAAAATCAGCCCCGCTCTCCCAGCAACAGCAGCCTGCCCTCACCCTTCCCAGGTCCGATAACGCGATGTACATCGGTACCGATGCAATACCTGTCTTCTTTTCCCACATTCCCGTTTTCTCACTTTTTCCATGGGTGGCAGCGTCTGCCGTAAGGCAGACGATGGTCTTCATTGTGCCATACATATCGTAGCCGCACGTTTCGTCATTTTGAGCGAAGCGCAGCGGAGCCGAAAAATCTATTTAAATCAGCATCGCCGCCAGCGATACCTTTGTCATTCCCGCGCAGGCGGGAATCCATCTTCTATACTTCCGCTCCCATTCCACGTCCTCATATACCACTTTTTCGCACGTTTGTCATTTCGAGCGAAGCGCAGCGGAGCCGAGAAATCTATTTAAATCAGCATCGCCGCCGGCGATCCCTCATTTTTGCTATTTGATTTTTTATATGCGTCTGGTAGCTGGTAGTGTATGCTCCGCCTACCATCTCCTCTTTTTTCCCTTTGCTCCCTTCGTTATCTTTTGTAAATATATCTTTTGAATCTTATCCCGTCACCATT
>JAKQBU010000302.1 GCA_029573975.1 Planctomycetota bacterium | reverse complement strand
TGCAGCGAAGAAAAAATTATATATAATTCCCATCTTATCTAAATTACCAAGATTAAACCGCCGATATCTGTAATGATGAAATAACTGTACGTTTGTTACTATTCGTATAAGTGTTTATTTGAAAGGAAGATACCGTGGTTTGTGCGTATGAGCAAAGACAGTCGAAGCGTTCGATGGTTAGCTGGCCGGTGAGCGTATGGCACCCCAAGGCCGCCCGATTTTTCAATGGAAGAAGCATCAATGTATCCAGCGACGGCGCTTTGCTGATACTGCCCTTAAAGGCACCCATCCGTAAAGGTCAAAATCTGGAGCTAAATTTCCCGCGATCGGAAAAATTGGCTCAGGACAAAGGCTGTTTTGCCCGCATCAAGAGCGCCCGGGTTGTTCGTATTGACCGCAGTGAGACGATGGAATCGGCGGCGATAAAAGTCGGTTTGCAATTTTGCGAACAGCCAGAAATGGCATGTATAGTTTGATTATTGGATGTCAGCGTCCGATAATTATTTCGATATGAATCTATGATTCTCCATAGGGCCACATTTCCAGGCCCCCGTCCAGTACCCGGACATTCGGAAAACCTGCCGCCCGTAAAATCAGTTGGGCTTCATATCCCCGCAGGGAATAGCTGCAAAGGGTGACAATTTCTTTGTGGTGAGGCAATTCGTAAATTTTTTCGCGTAAGGCTCCCAGCGGAATGTGGGTACTGTTGGGTAAATGCGATTGCTCAAACTCCAGCGGGGTCCGTACATCCAGCAGGAGCAGATCATCTCCGTTCCTCATTTTCTCATAAAGCTCCATAGGACTGATACCGACCATCTGGCCGTCGAGTTTGTTCCGGGCGATGTTGGCGGCGGTGATGACATTATCCATGACCAGAGAGTATTGCGGGGCATAACAGAGGTCCATATTGGCCAGTTGATCGATGGTCATGCGGTTGTGGATGGCTACGGCGGCCAGGTCGATGCGTTTGTCGGCATTGCCCGGACCGATCGCCTGGGCGCCGAGCAGCCGGCGGGTGGGCCGGTCCACGATTACTTTTACGAATATCAATTTGGCGCCGGGTACAAATGGTTCTTTGTCAGGACCGGGTACCAGGGCGGAAATCACATCGAAGCCTTCCCGCTGGGCTTCCGTTTCTGTCAGGCCGCTGCGGGCAATGCTATAGTCCAGGACTTTGCAGGCCATGCTGCGCAGCACACCGGGAAATGCATCCGTACCGCCGCAGATATTGACGGCGGCAATACGGCCCTGGCGATTGGCGTTGGAACCCAAGGGGACGTAGGAGGGTTTACCGGTGAGAAAATCTATGGATTCGATACAATCGCCGGCGGCATAAATGTTGGGGTCCGAGGTCTGGAGATATTCGTTGACGTGGATGGCTCCGGTAGTGCCAATTTTCAGGCCGGCCTTCTGAGCCAGGGAGATATTGGGTTGTACCCCAACGGCCATGACCACCATATCGGCCGGCAAAACTCCTTTATCCGTGAGTACGGAACGGACTTTCTCTTCGCCCTGGAATTCTTTTACGCGGGTGTTGGTAAGCACTTTCACGCCCTGCGATTCCAGATGGTTCTCCACCAGCCGGGCCATTTCCCAATCCAGAATTCGCAGAATCTGCTGGCGGCTTTCGATGATGGTAACGCGGCAGCCTTTACGGACCAGGGCTTCGGTGATTTCGATGCCGATCAGGCCGCCTCCCAGGATAATCACGTCGTGGGCCTTGCCCCTTTCCAGGGCGGCCCGGATTCCCTCGGCGTCGGATACTCCATGCAGCGAAAAAATATTGGCTAGATGAATCCCCGGAAGGTCGGGAATGATTGGCTGGGCGCCGGTAGCCAGGACCAGCTTGTCATAATTCAGCCAGGTATCCTGGTCCTGATATCGCGACCGAATGCGAATGCGCCGATTCGAACCTTCAATTTCCAGGGCTTCCGTCTGATGTAGAACATGAATATTCTTCCGATTATGTGCGAAAATCGGATCCCGGCTCTCCCCCAGGGGAGAACTGATTAACTGCGACTGGTTCCGGACGACACCGGAGATATAGTAGGGTAGTCCGCAGCCGGCGTAGGAGAGTACCTGGCCCCGATCCAGAATAGTGATGTCTGCGTTGGGCATCAGCCGAAATACCTTGGAGGCCACTTTGGGGCCGGCGGCTGAGCCGCCGAGGATAACCACTTTCATAGACGGCATCATGTCAGAATCTTCCTGGCTGGAATCAGGTTCGTTTTGCAGCGCCGGAAAGGTCATGAGGAACCGGGCGCCGCCCAGGGAAGAACGGTCCACGGATATGGTCCCGCCCACGGCTTCGACGATAGCCTTGACGAAGGCCAATCCCAGGCCGCTGCCCGGCCGGGTGGAATGCCGGGCCTCCATGGTACGATAGAAAGGTTCAAACACTTTTTCCCAGTCCTTCTGCGGGATCCCGATTCCGGAATCCTCCACTGCCATTTGCATGGTCTGGTCCTGGTTGGGTTGGGAAACCGTGATGAGAATCCGCCCGTGGTCGGGTGTATATTTGAGGGCGTTATGGAGCAGGGCT
>JAKQBU010000156.1 GCA_029573975.1 Planctomycetota bacterium | reverse complement strand
CCGTATCCTGAGCACGACCAATCGCCCGATTGTCCGTGCCGTTGAACAGGGAACTTTCCGGGCGGACCTTTATTATCGGCTCAGTGCGATTCGCCTGATGGTACCGCCGCTGCATCAGCGGCAGGAGGACATCGTGCAGCTGGTGTGGCTGTTCGTCAATGAATTTGCCGCCGAATCGGCGCGCAGGATTACCGCCATCGACCGGCAGACGCTGCAATTATTTGGGCAATACCGCTGGCCGGGCAATATACGCCAGCTTCGCAATATGGTGCGGTCGGCCATGATTCTGGGCAGCGGAGAAGTCTTAAGCGTTCAGCAGATTCCCTGGCTGCTGGATGAACTTCGTGAAGGCCTGGAAGCCGAAATCAAGCAATCCTGCAGTTCCGCGGACCTGGCCGGTGTATCGCTGGAAGAACTGGAACGCAGGGCGATCCTCGATACGCTGGATCGTCAGCAGGGCAACCAGTCACAGGCGGCCCGCATTCTGGGCATCAGCGACAGAACGCTGCGGGAGAAAATTAAACGCTATCGCGGGCAGCAGGAATCTGCGGCTGCGGTGCTATTATAGGATTATTAAATAAAGCGGGAGAAATACGTACGTATGGCAGACGAAAAAGAAAGACAACAGGATAAACAGACCGAACAGGGCAAGGACCCGGCCGGCGGCAAAAAGATGGGAATTTTCATCTGGCTGATTCTGGGAGCCGTCGTAGCCGCAGGCGCCACCGGCGGCTTTGCCCTGTCACAACTGCTGGGCGGCCAGCCGGCCCCCGCGGATACGGCCGAGCCGGCCGAACCGGAAAAAGACGAAATCTTTACGCCTGCCGCCGCCACTCCCGGCCAAAAGAGCTGGCCTTATGACAAACTGGATCCGATTGTGGCCAATCTGGATGAGCCGGGTGTCAGTCGTTTTGTACGGGTTTCGGTCATCCTTGAAATCAGTCCTCAAATGGACCCGGTCAAGGGCCCGGAGTTTCTGGATGAAAAAAAGGTGCTCTTGCAGGACTGGATGACCACCTATTTTGCCGGGCTGAGTTTGGAAGACGTCCGAGGCTCGCGCAGCCTGACCCGTATCAAACGCGAAATCCAGGACCAGATCAATCAGCTTTTATTTGGTAATGAAAAACCCTATGTCCAGCGGGTTCTGTTCAAGGAGTTTGCTGTTCAATGAGCCGCCCGGCAATCCAAGATAAAAACATCTCCCGCCAGCGCCTGATGCAGATGCTCATCCGCCGACGGTCGGAAACGCAAGCCAGCGTCTCCGAAGGTACTGATGCGCCGCTGTTTGACTGGACTTGCCCGCATCATTTTGGCCCGCAGGAATGGCTTCTGATGAAGAACCTCGGCAAGAAAATCGCTGCTTATATGGAAAAGGCGATGGAGCTGGTGTGTCTCGAAGAGCCCAAAGTGATATTGAAAAAAGTGGTGCAGGAATTTGCCTCTGTCATGGCCGAACAGGCTCTCCGACAGGAAACTACACAGTATTTTCTCCCGCTTCAGGCTCAATCCAAGGGGCCGGACGGATTTGTGAATGTTCAGGCCGAAACCGCGACGGTGCTGGTCGGTCAACTGCTGCGGGATAACGAAGCGGTTATCGGCCAAAATGGCGAATTATCCGTCCTCGAAGAAACCATCCTTCAGGATAGTGTACTCATCATTGCCGATGCGATCATTCAGGCTGTTCAGGAATATGGTGAAATTACTGTCAAGCGATCGGATCGTCTGATTCGCAGCGACTGGCCGCTGGATGCCCGGCACATGCAGGATCTGGTTGGATTTTCGTTTGATATAGTGTTTCCCAAAAAGACTGTCGAAATCAACATCCAGCTCCAGGCTGAAGCTCTGGACCCGGCGGTGGGAATCACACCTCGTGTGCATAAGGCCATCAATACCGTTGAACTCAGCAAAATGATTATCCGTCAGCTTTCGGATGTACCCGTGGAAGTCACCGCCCAACTGTGCACCAGTTCCATCCGCATGGAGGATTTGATGCATCTAGAGCCGGGCGACGTTCTGGTGCTCGGGAAAAAAACAGAGGAACCGGCGGAGGTACTGCTGAATAACAGGCTTTGTTTTCAGGCCTGGCCGGCCGGATGTGACGGCAAACTGGCACTGGTGATTGCTCAGATAAAAAAGTAATGTTTTCATGAAATAGAACAGGAATTATGGAAATGGCTCAAACGGAAACCTTACCGAACCAAACCGCCCCGGAACAGGGTACTGAAGTACGCAATGTCGAGTACGAAACAGTCAGCCCGACCGCTCCGACGGGCCAGGAAAATCTGGATTTGCTGCTGGAAATCAGCATG
>JAKQBU010000254.1 GCA_029573975.1 Planctomycetota bacterium | reverse complement strand
CGCCAAAACCGATCCACTCGATCAATTTATGGGAATGCTCCAGCTCGCTGATTTTCCGGCCGCACTGACGGATGAGATTGGCACAATGCAGTTCGGCGCTGGGTTCAAGTGCGCTGATGAAAATCCGTTTGGGCTGAGAATCCGGCATCGTGTGATTTATCGAGTCAACAGGAAAATACCAACGATTAATCCGGAAATCGCCACCAGACTAACCGCCATCGAAATGACAAAAACCCACATAAACCGTCGCTGCTGGCGGGCAAGAGTATATTTCAGATAACGGTCGGTCGCTGTGAACGATCGGCTCATCTGCTGTATCCATTCGGTCTGGCTGACGGTATCCGTATCCAGTTTTTCGATTGACGTGTTGAATTTACCCAGATTATCACAAATCTGACGATCCACCTTGGTCGTGGCTTCCAGATGCTCGTGTATCTGACCCAGCTTCTGGGTTTGTTCGACCGCTTGTTCACTCATCCCAGCTACCGTCTCCAGCATTTTCTGGTCGTTAGCGGATTTTGTCTTTAACTCCGTACTCAGGTCCTGCAGAATCTGACGCTGTTCCTGCGCCTGCTGGGGCAGGCCGGACAGTAAGTCCGGAATTTGATTGATTTTATCGACAAGCAGCTCATTTTGCTGAATTTGCAGAGAAATACTGGCGTTAATCTGCTCAAGACGATCCACCAGTTTATTGACCGCCTCGCCGACAATCTCAGCACTGTCTTTCTTGCGGACCAATGCAGGATCTGCAGCGTTCGGCCCGCGCAGCGGCACCACGGCATTCGGGGTATTATTCAGCAGCAGCAATTCCTCTTCTGCTGTCGTCACCCGGCCTTTGCGTGCTTTCCAGCGCTGTCCGACTTTGGACCACCATTGGCGAATCATCGTAATCGTCCCTTCACACCAAAAACTCATCTCTGAATACATCGCCCTTATCATACTCATTTCCCTGAGTTTTTCAACTCGGATTTCCCAGGCGAATTTGTAAAAAAAGAGGTGATTTGGCGAGTTAAGGCCTCTGGGCGGTTTTACGGAGGCATGGAATGGATTTTTCTTGACCCTGCGGTATCGTTTTGTAGAATTTTCGATGTCGTTAGGTGAAAACTTTGACTTTAATTTTTTCAACGGGAAATCTCAGCTTATTATGGGCCAACTACTACCGCTTACGATTATAACGATTACACTTCTCACGGCTCTCGGCCCGGCCGCTGAAACTGCCAGCCGTCCCGCACCCCCGAACCTCTATCCTGGCCCGCTCTATCAGCCGCCGGGACTGGTCTGGGGCGCGGCTTTTAAGGACCGCATCCTGCCGATGCCGATCTATGATGCCCTTGAAGAAGAGGGCATCTGGGGCGCCGACGGCGTAATTCCCCGCGATATCCACAACGGGATTGAAGATCCCCAGTGGAGCTACTGGTGCATCTCCGGCTTCCAGGGCGTGGATAACCGCTATCACATGTACGCCTGCCGCTGGCCTTCCAATGATCCCCGCGGACATGGCGCGTGGCCTGAATCCGAAGTCGTCTATGCCATCGGCGACAAAACCACCGGCCCCTTCATTTACCAGCACACTATCGGCAAGGCTCATAATGCTGAAGTCGTCAGACTCAAAGACGGGACCTATGCCATCTTCCGCATCGGCGAGACCTTCTACATC
>JAKQBU010000253.1 GCA_029573975.1 Planctomycetota bacterium | reverse complement strand
CGACGAGTCGATTCTGTCGGTGCAGACGGAAAGCAGCGGCGAGGATAAAATTAATCTGTCGAAATTATTTTAAGGTTTTGGAGAACGGCCATGAATCATCTCATCGGTATGCTGTCAGCGGTGCTTTCGGGGGTTCTGAACGGCAGTTTTGCAGTTCCCATGAAGCGCAATGTAAAGTGGGAATGGGAGAACACGTGGTTTTTGTATGCGGTATCGGCCATGATTTTGTATCCGGGCCTGATTGTGCTGCTGGCGTATCCGGAGTTATGGGGAATCTACCGTGATACGCCGGACCGGATTTTGTGGCAGACGTTTTTATTGGGGGCGGGGTGGGGGATCGGCTCGCTGACGTTCGGGCTGGGGCTGCATTTGCTGGGATTTTCACTGGGCTATACGATTATTATGGGGATAATTGCGGTGGCGGGGTCGCTGGTGCCGATGTGCGTGCATAATCCGCGGATGCTGGGCAGCGGGCCGGGGCTGGTGATCCTGGGGACGATGGCGGCGGCGATTTTAGGGGTGTTTTTCTGCGGGCAGGCGGGGCAGATGCGGCAGGGGGGCGGTTCGGCCAGGGCAAGTTCGTTCCGGGCGGGACTGATCGTATGTATTGCTTCGGGGATTCTAAGTGCCATGCTGAATCTGGCGTTTGATTTCGGCGCGCCTATCGCGCAGATTGCCCGGGACCACCTGGGGGAAACAGCCTCCAGCTTTAAGGTAAATAATGCCATCTGGTTTCTGGCGCTGCCGGGGGGATTTGTGCCGTACCTGGTGTACTGCGGCAGTCTTTTTGTGCGGAGGGGGACGGCGGGCCGTTATGTGCAGAAACAGGTTGGGGGGCATTGGGGCCGGTCATTTTTGATGGGGATTTTGTGGTTCGGCTGTATTATGCTGTACGGGGCCGGGGCCTCGCATATGGGTGAATTGGGGACGACCGTGGCCTGGCTGGTGCTGATGGCGGTGACGGTGGTGGTGGGAAACCTGTGGGGGATTCTGTCCGGGGAGTGGAAAGGGGCGAATCCTGCCGCGATCCAAAAGATGACCTGGGGTACGCTGCTGTTATTGGGTTCGGTGATTATCGTGGGCCTGAGCAAGCTGATCTGAAGGGGGCAGCCAGAAGGGGACTGCTTTTTGCAAAATTTTGCAGTAATTCCGGGGTAAATGCGGGCTAAAAATGTAAAAATATCTGTTATATTATTGCATTTATTTTGTATATAGGTAAGATAATGATTGTATGGAAGGATACGAAGCCGTGGGATGGGAAGTGGGTGAGCGTATTTTGGTTAAATCATTACAGGTAAAGCAATTATGAGTTATTTGGTGCGAAGTATTGAGCTGGATAAAAAGTCTGGTAAACATCAGCCTTTATACAAACAGATTCGCCATGAAATCATAAATATGATACAAAAAGGGAATATGAAGGCTGGGGATACCCTGCCGTCGGCCAGTTATCTGGCGAATCATTTACATGTAAATTACCGCACGGTCCGGCAGGCTTTCACTACGCTGGTGAAGGATGGCGTTTTGCTTTATAATCCCAATCGGGGTTATATTCTGGAAAAACCGGAGACCATTCCGTCAGCCATCCGGACGGCGATTATGTTTATCCGGCCCGGGTCCAATGCCTTTTGTCTATCGCTGTCGGAAGGGATCCATCGGTATGCCGCGGAAGAAAAGATCCATTTGATTGAGGTGGATGCGCAGAATTGTCATCAGAGCAGCGTGGAAGCGATCCGCAATCCGGGTCCGCAGGTGGGGGGCTTGCTGATTATGCCGTATATTTTACCTGCGTATGTGGAGGCGGTGAATGTTGCCATCCAGCAGGGCGTTTATGTGGTGCTGATTGATCGGGATCTGGGGGAGGTTCCGGTCAGCAGCGTGATGTCGGATCATTTTGGCGGGGCGTATAAAGCCACGCGGCATCTTCTGGAGCAGCATAGCTGCCCGGTTTACTATTTCGGCTATACGAAGCAGCCCAGCTCGGTGCAGAACTGGTATTGTGGATGGCATGAGGCGATGCGGGAATATAATTATTGTGAGGAGGATCGCTATACTTTGCCGTTTCCCTATACGGAGGCGGATGTGTACCAGAATTTTCCCAAAGATCCGAAACTGATTACCCAGGCGGCGCAGGCGGCGTTCCAGCGGATTCCGGAAAGGCCATTTTCGATTCTGGCGGGGGACGATCAGATGGCGCGGGAAGTATATCTGGCCGCCGAAGAGGTGGGCCTGAAGGTGGGAAGAGATATTTTTATTATCGGGTTCGGCAATTCACCTTTGTGTGAAATTTTGCCCGTGAAGCTGACCAGCGTGGAGCAGAATTCGGCCAAGGTGGGGTACGAGGGGGCGAAACTGCTTCACGAGCAGATGGTCAAGTACAGTTCCGGCGTGAAACGGATTTTGATTCCTACCGAGCTGCATATACGGATGAGCAGTGTCGGGAAAAATAAGGCAATACATTCATAAGGATACGTAGTCTATGACAGCGAAGAAGGTTTTTCTGGTATGCAACGCGCACCTGGATCCGGTGTGGCTGTGGCAGTGGCAGGAAGGGCTGGCGGAAACGATATCAACGTTCCGGACGGCGGCGCGGTTTTGTGAGGAATTTGACGGCTTTGTTTTCAATCATAATGAGTCGTTATTGTATGAATGGATTGAGAAGCATGATCCGCTGCTGTTTCGGAAGATTCAGAAACTGGTCCGGCAGAAGCGGTGGAATATCATGGGCGGCTGGTATTTGCAGCCGGATTGCAACATGCCCTCCGGGGAATCGTTTGTGCGGCAGATTCTGGCGGGGCAAACCTACTTTAAAGAGAAATTTGGGGTGGAGGTAAAGACGGCGATCAATTTCGATCCGTTCGGCCATAGCCGGGGCCTGGTGCAGATTATGGCGCGGGCCGGGTATGATTCGTACCTGTGCGGCCGGCCGTACCAGCGGGATTGCGAGCTGCCGGCGAAGGATTTCGTGTGGGTCGGATTTGACGGCAGTGAGATTCTGGCCCACCGGTTTAGTTATAACCATGAGCTGTATAACAGTCCGCTGGGCAGGGCGACCGAGAAAATCGAGCGATGGATCGACGGGCATGAAGGATCGATGAATCTTTTGATTCCCTGGGGGGTGGGCAATCATGGCGGGGGGGCGTCGCGCAAGGATTTGCGGGATATTGCCCGGTTGATCAAGCAACGGCCGGAGGCGAGGATCCGGCAATCGACGCCGCAGGCGTATTTTCAGGAGTTGAAACGGAGTGCGCATACTCTGCCGCGGGTGGCGAAAAGTCTCAATCGCTGGGCGACGGGGTGTTATTCCTCGATGGCGCGGCTGAAGAAGCAGTTCCGGCAGTTGGAGAATGAATATTTTCTAACGGAGAAGATGGTTTCAGCGGCGGCCTTTCAGGGTTTGATGAAATACCCCCAGGCGGAGCTGGAGGAGGCGCTGAAAGATTTGCTGTTTGTGGAGTTTCACGATATTCTGCCGGGCAGTTCGATTCCGCCGGTGGAGCAGGATTGTCTCCAGACCATAGCGCATGGATTGACGATTCTTTCGCGGATCAAGATGGAGGCATTTTTGAAGCTGTCCCAGGGTCAGAAACAGGCTAAAGAGGGTGAGATTCCGATTCTGGTGTATAATCCGCATCCCTGTAAAGTACGGCAGCAGGTGGAGTGCGAGTTTAATCTGGCGGATGCGAAGTTCTGGGACCAGTTTACCGATGTGCAGGTTTACCAGGATGGCCGGCCGCTGCCGACGCAGGTGGAGCATGAGGCCAGCAGTCTGCACAAAGTCGATTGGCGGAAGCGGGTGGTGTTTGCGGCGGAGCTGGAGGCGGGGCAGATGAGCCGGTTTGATTGCCGGATGAAGGTGCTGCCAGCCAGGAAGCCGCCGGTGCTGAAGACGCGGAAGGGAAAGATTCGATTTAAAACCAAACAGTTGGATATTGTAATTAACACCCGAACCGGGCGGGTGGATACCTTCCGCGTGGAGGGAATCCACTACTGCCAAAAGGACGCCTTTGGCTTGTATGTCATGCAGGACAACGAGGATTCCTGGGGGATGGATACCAAGAATTACAATAAGGCGGCGGGACGATTCAGGCTGCTGGACCCGGCGGCGGCGGGGCAGTTCGCCGGCGGGCAGGGCAGGATCGATGCGGTCCGGGTGGTGGAGGACGGGCCGGTGCGCAGTGTAGTCGAGGCGCTGTTTGGGTATGAGCATTCGTTTGTGTGCCAGCGGTATATACTGCCGAAGGCCGGTACGGAGATGGGGATCGAGACCCGGGTATTCTGGCAGCAGAAAGACCAAATGCTGAAGCTGGCGATTCCTTTGCAAAGTTCTGACTGGAAATACCTGGGGCAGGTTGCCTATGGAGTGGAGGAGTTTCCCAGTGACGGCGGCGAGATTGCCGCGCAGAAGTGGGTAGCCGCGGTGGATTGCAAGAGAAAGATTGCTTTGACCTGCCTCAATGAAAGCACGTATTCCTATGATTTTACCCCGTCGGCGATCCGGCTGACGCTGCTGCGTTCGCCGGCGTATTCCTGTGGTCCGGTGGGTGAGCGGCCGTGGGCGCCGCAGGATTATTTTGTGCCGCGGATGGACCAGGGGGAGCATGTGTTTCGTTTTTATGTGAATGCCGGTCCGCAAAACCGGCGGCTGGAAAAGGTATCCTTCGAGGCCCAGGCCAGGAATGAAAAACCCTTCGCATTGTCCTTTTTCCCGGACGGCAGCGGGATCCGCCCCAGACCGCTGGCACTGGTTGACGATCCTGCGATCCAAGTCAGCGTGGTGAAACAGTCGGAGCAGGGCCGGCAGATGGTGATCCGTCTGCATGAAACGGCGGGGAAAAAACGGTCCACGGTGTTGCGGTTGCCGCTAGTGCGAAAGAGTAAAAAGGTGAACCTGGGGCCGTATGAAATCAAAACCTTGAAAGTGAATCCTGCCGCCGGTACAATCATCCAGACTAATTTGTTGGAAAAATAGGAGTGTTTCATCCAATATGAGGTGTCTGGTATGGATATTCTGATTTTCAATACCGCGGTGGCGGATTTTCGCAGCAGTGAATTTGCGTTTACGGAAGAGCTGGCCGGCCCCGGCGGCCTGGCGAAGTGCCGGACGGAGGATATGCCCTCGTATTCGCAAGAGCAATATCGCCGATGGATGGAAAAGGGGATGGCAACGGCGGGGGGGCCGGGGAATACCGCGCCGCTGGCGGCCCGGGCCGGTTTGCAGGCGGCGGTGGGGGTGACCCTGGGGAAAGGAGAATTCGGCGGGCTGGACGCGGTCGGGCGGATGTTCTATGATGCCATGACGGCCAATCAGGTGGATATGTCCCAAACCCGGATCCATCCGACGCTGGGGACCGGGATTACCTTTGTGTATGACAAGGGGAATCGGGAACGGGGCGGGATTGCCTATTTTCCCAATGCCAATAACGATATCGATTTTGGCGACTACCGGGAATCGGTCGAGAAGCTGAAGCCCCGCATTGTGTATTATATGTATTCGGGGCTGTCTGATAAGGGGGACGCCAATGGAGGAAGGGACCTGGCGGATTTTATGCGGTGGTGCAAAGACAGGGGAATCGTAACGATTGCGGACAGCCACACGCTGACGCGCGAGCCGGAGAAGCTGATCCGGTCGGGGGCGGCGGTGCCGGAATACAAGCTGCTGGAGCCGCTGCTGCCGCAGTTGGATATCTTTTTTACCTCCGCGGATGAGGCGCAGATGATTCAGAATACTCTGGGCCGATCCGGGCTTAGGGCGGAGGGGAAGGCAGAGGATGCCATTGTCCATTTTCTTGATTTTGCGGCGGAGCGGTTCTGGGGCGAGGATCGCCGCTGCCGTTTATTTGGCGTTACGGTCAAGGATGGGGCGTATGAGAAGCACCGTCTGCCGGATGGCGTCTGTTCGGCGGCCGGCAAAGTGCGGTCCCGGTTTCTGCTGGGGGAGGTAATCGACCTGGTGGGGGCGGGGGATTCGTTTCGGGCCGGTGTGATTACCTACGTAGCCCGGAATATCGAAGAATTTAAAACCGGGCGGATGGATTTTACCGAGGCCATCCAGATGGGCAATCTGTTTGCGTCTCTGTATATCAAGGCGCCGCTGCAGGCCCGCTACCAGTATATCCAATCCTATGAGCAGATGCTGGGGGTGATTCGATCCCGGAAAACCTTCGGGAGTTTTGAGGAATTATTGCAATCGATTTAATGATTCGACAGGAGTTTAGACTATGACCCGATATGATGATTTTGCCCGGCTGGCTGACCGGGGTATCCCCGCCACCATGCAGGCGGTGATAGCCTGCGGGAAGGGATTTGAGAATTTGAAGGTGGCGGAAGTGCCGGTGCCTGATGTCGGTCCGGATCAGCTTTTGGCGCGGGTGGACGCTGCCGGGGTCTGCACGAGCATACTCAAGCTGATAGACCAGGGGCCGGACCATACGTTTATCAACGGCTGGGATATGAAGAAATGGCCGGTTATTCTGGGCGATGAAGGGGCGATTACTATTGTGAAGGTGGGAGAGCACTTGCAGGGGAAGTACCACGCCGGTCAGCGGTTTGCCATCCAGCCGGCGGTGGATTCGGATCCCATCTTATATCGGGAGCGGTATAATCATCAGGGGCAAACGATGCACAAATGTGCGGTTGGTTATACGCTGGGCGGGCACCTGGCCCAGTATATCCGGGTGCAGGAGGAGGTGCTGCAGGCACAGTGTCTTCTACCGCTGCCGGAGGAGGGGATGCCGTATTTTTCGGTTTCGATGGCGGAACCCATAAGCTGCATTTTTTCGGCGCAGCAGCGGAACTATCATATTATTAAAGAGAATCCTCATGCGGAACGAAGACCGCAACTGGGATTTTTGCCGGGCGGGGTGGCGGTGGTGATCGGGGCGGGGTCGATGGGCCGGATGCATGCGGAGCTGGCGCTGCGGTTTTGCCCCCGGGTTTTGATCGTTTCGGATCTGGTGCAGGAACGGCTGGATAGGACCATCCAGAATATCGGCGCGAAGGCACAAGGGAAAAACTGTAAGCTGCTCGGTGTGCTGCCGGATAAGCTGGAGGCGGTGCTGCAGGCGGAATCCGGCGGGCGGGGGGCGGATGATATCATTCTGGCGGTGGGGGTGAATCCAGTGCAGCAGCACGCCCTGGGGTTGCTGGCGGACGGGGGGGTGGCGAACCTGTTCGGCGGGCTGCCGAAGGGCAAGCACTTGCTGCAACTGGATGCCCTGGCGGTTCATTATCACGAAATCAAGGTGGTCGGTTCCAGCGGCGGCACTCCCTATGATATGGCGGCCACCCTGGCGGCGATAGGCGGGAATGATATTGACCCGGGGAATTATGTGGCGGCGGTGGGGTCGCTGGATCATGCCATTGATGTGCTCAAAATGATCAAGGAAACGAAAATCGACGGCAAGGCGATTTTGTATCCGCATAGTAAACCCACTCCCTTGCAAATGGTTGAATATTGGGACCAGCAAAGCGAAATTGACTTTTTAAATCAGCATCTGGGCTGAGCAGGAACAGGATATGAAAGATCATGTATTTGTTGGATTCGGGTTTGGCCCGATCCAGGCGGGGCTTTTTGTGCACGAGGCCTTTCAGAGCGGGAATTTTGCCCGAATCGTCATTTCGGAAATCGACGCGAAACTGGTGGCAGCGGTGCGGGCCAATGGAGGCAGCTACTATGTGAATATTGCCCGGGCGGACCGCATTGAAGTGGTGCGCGTCGATGGGATCGAAATCTATAATCCCCAGGAGGAGAAGGACCGGAAGATTCTGCTGGAGGTCCTTTCCCAGGCCAGTGAGATGGTGACCTCTCTGCCTTCGGTTTCGTTTTACGATGTGGGCCAGAATAGCGTGGCTTCCCTGATGGCCGCCGGCCTGCAAAACAGCCGGAAAAAATCGGTTCTTATTTATACGGCGGAGAATCATAATCACGCGGCGGAGATTCTGGAAGAGCAGATTCAGAAAAAAATCACGACGAAACCGGCGGTGAAGTATCAGTTTTTGAATACGGTAATCGGCAAGATGAGCCAGGTGGTGACGGACAGCCGGGAAATCGCGCAAAAGAATCTGAAACCGCTGGCGCCGGGGATTGAGCGGGCGTTTCTGGTGGAGGAGTTTAATAAGATTCTGGTGACGCAGTGCCGGCTGGGGGATTTCCGGCCCGGTATTGAGGTGTTTCTCGAGAAGGAAGATCTGCTGCCCTTTGAAGAAGCCAAGCTGTACGGGCACAATGCGATCCATGCGCTGCTGGCCTATCTGGGGGCCTGGAAGGGCTATACGAAGATGGCGGAGCTGAAGGGGGATGCGAAGATTATGAAGATTGCCCGGCAGGCCTTTTTGGGGGAGTCGGGGGCGGCACTGGTAAAAAAACATGCGGGTTTGCAAGACGTGTTGTTTACGGAGTCGGGTTATCGGGAGTATGCGGATGATCTTTTGCAGCGGATGACCAATCCGTTTCTGGATGACACAATCGAGCGTGCCGGGCGGGATCCGCGGCGGAAGCTGGGTGTGCAGGACCGGCTGTTTGGGACGATGCAGGTGGTATGGCAGCAGGGAGTGGAGCCGCGGAATATGGCGCTGGGGGCGGCGGCGGCGCTGGTGTATTTATTGCGGCGGGGAAAGGAAAACCAGGTTCCTGAAAACCTTCTGCCGGGGCCGGGTGATCCGATGGCTGATTTCGAGGCGGAGGAGGTTTTGCGGTGGCTCTGGCAAACCGACCGTCTGGAGCCGTATGCGCCATTGGTTCAGTATGTGAAAGCGGCGCGGGAAAAGTTGGCGCCATTATTGGCCCGCTGAATTGTGAAAACAGGGTACTGGCCGGGGCTGGGAAACGAAAGCGGGAATTATTGGAAGAGGGCGGTGCCGATACGGAGGAGGGTGGCGCCTTCCTCGACGGCCTGGATGTAATCCTGGCTCATGCCCATGGAGAGGTGTTTGAATTCGGGGCCGACGACCCGGATGCCGCGCAGTTCTTCGAAGATTTCGCGGAGGCGGGCGAAGCAGAAGCGGGGGATTTGCAGGTCCTCGGTGAGGGGCGCCATGGTCATCATGCCGACCAACTGCAAATTGGGCAGGGTTTGGATCTGGTCAGCCATGGCGGTGACGGCGCCGACGGCCAGGCCGAATTTTTGTTTTTCCTGGCTGGTGTTGACTTCCAGGAGGATTTTGACTTTTTGATCAAGTCCGAGTTTGGCGGCCATCGTATTGATTTCCTCGGCCAGGCGGAGCGAATCTACGGAGTGGATGAGGGTGACGATGGGGAGCAGTTGTTTCACTTTGTTGCGCTGGAGGTGGCCGATCATGTGCCAGCGCGGGCGGGGCAGGGGCGGGGCATTGTCGGCGGCAGCCAGGGCGGCGCGGCGCTGGATGGATTCTTCGATGAGGGCGTGGCGCTGGAGGAGGTCCTGGACTTTGGCTTCGCCGAGATCGGCGAGGTTAAGCTCCAGGACGTGGCGGATGATGTCGGGTTCGACGGTTTTGGTAACGGCGATGAGCCGAACATCCTCCGGGCGGCGGCTGGCGCGGGCGCAGGCGTCGGCGATGTTATCCCGAATCCGCTTCAAATTGTCAGCAATTTTCTTTTTCATGTTCTCCAGTACTGTAAATCAACAACCGGTATCCCAGCAATAGATTAAGGAAGTATTGTATGAAATATGGCCGGATATGCAAGTTGTGTTTTGGAATTTTTGGAGGGAGGAACCATTGTGTTTGCGGGCGGCGGGGCTATAATGGGCAGGTATGATGCATGATCCGGTGAGCAAAAAAATGGAGAGAGCGGGGCGGTATCGGGTGGGGGCGGTGCGGTTTTTCAACGCCCGGCCGCTGATCTACGGACTGGAGCAGGATGAGCGGGTGGAGTTGAGGCGGGAGGTGCCGGCCCGGCTGGCGGCGGCTTTGACCGGCGGGCGGGTGGATGCAGCGCTGCTGCCGAGTATCGATTATCAAAAGGCGGAGACGCAGTGGCAGATTTTGCCGGTGCCGGCGATTGGATCGTGCGGGGAGGTGGTGACGGTGCGGGTTTTCTCTCAGGTGTCGCCGGAACAGGTGGAGCAGCTTTATTGTGATACGGATTCGCATACTTCAGTGGTGCTGGCGCAGATTTTGTGGCGGGGGGTGTACGGGCGGGAGCTGGCGGTGGTGCCGCTGGCGGGGCGGGCGGAAGATTGCCCAACGGTGCTGCTGATCGGGGATAAGGTATTGCCGCAGTTGGCGGGGGCCTGGGGGTATCAACTGGACTTGGGTCAGGTGTGGACGCAGTGGACGGGCCTGCCATTTTTGTATGCGTTCTGGGTGGTGCCGCAGGAGGGGAATTATGATCTGCTGGTGAGGATTTTGGGGCAAGCGTATGAAAGCGGGATGCGAAATCTGGATGCGCTGATCGAGCGGTATGGGCCGGAGCATGGATTTTCGCGGGAGGCGGGGCGGAGCTATTTTGCGGAGAATATCCGGTTTGGATTTGGGGAGCGGGAGCGGGCGGGTTTGCGGCGGTTTTATGAGCTGGCGTATGAGATGAAATTGACGCAGCGGAAGCGGGAGCTGCGGTTTTATCCGGGGCGGGGGGCGGATTTGTCCACCGGCTGTGCGGCGGGAGGCTGAGGTGATGGACGGGCCGCAGCGGG
>JAKQBU010000233.1 GCA_029573975.1 Planctomycetota bacterium | reverse complement strand
GATCCGGGCCAGTACCAGATTGTCAAAAACCACAAACGGGTACAGATGGTAAACCAGTTTTCCGTCACTCCCGCCCGCTCCCGGCAGAAAGTCGAACTGAAAATCACCAAGGGCATCGGTCCGGCGGCCAATCCGCTGCGCTATGAGCGGGGTTTACAATATGCCACAGACCTGGAATATGCCGGCTACACCTTGTATTCCTCGATGGAAATGCTCAGCGGGGCCGAAAGCAGCCAGATCGGCCTCTGGAACCTGCTGCAGATGCCACATGGCGGCGACCTGCTGATTCCGACGTACAGTAAATCGCAGCCCAAAATTTATTTTGGTACGAAAGGGACCATTGGTCCGGAGGATTTGCTGGTGGACGATCACCTGGTTTGCTACCGGATGCGGCAGGAAGGCGAACACAAGCTGGGCATCCGGGCGGCGGCAACGGCGGGACGGGCCGGATACCTCTATCAGGAAGGATCCCTTTGGGCCTTGATTATTCGCAATTTTGCGGTAAATCCTTCCGGCGAGTATATCGATGTCCCGCGGGAGGATCATCAGGATCTGGGCTATTTGGCCCAGGCCTGCAATGTCAACAGCGGGCTGGGCAGTTTCAGCGAGCTGGAATACCACGAACCGGCCATCGGCAAGGGTACCGGGATGAGCCGGTATGACGGCAGTGCCCAGACCTGGGCCTATCGCGGTTCCCAGCCGGCCGTTCTGGAGGCGGCCCGCCTGCTGGTCTCGCCGTCCATCCGTTGAAAAACACCACCATCAGTCAGCCATTAGGTGATGCCACCGTCAAAAGTCGATATGGACATCCAAAAACGGCTCTGGCTCCCCAATAATAAGGGTTCGAAGAGCTTCTGACGCTGGCGTCTTAGGTATGAAGATTTTACAGGAGTCTCATTATGAAAAGTATAGTGAATTACATTGATCATACGCTGCTACAGTCCTGGGCCACAAAAAAAGACATCCAGAAGCTCTGCGAGGAAGCCAAACGGTATCGGTTCAAATCGGTGTGTGTAAATCCGTATAATGTAGCCTTTGCCGTGGAACTGCTCAAAGATACCCCTATAAACGTCTGTACGACGATCGGATTTCCGCTGGGCGCTACGACGCCGGAGATCAAGGCCCAGGAAACCAGCCAGGCCGAAGCCCGGGGCGCAAAAGAGTTTGACATGGTTATCAATGTCGGCGCCCTGAAAGCGGGAGATTATGACCTGGTAAAAAAGGATATCGAAGGGGTGGTTCAGGCCGCCAAGGGGAAAATCGTAAAGGTTATCATCGAGACCATGTTATTGACGGAGGAAGAAAAGGTCAAGGCCTGCCAAATTGCGAAACAGGCGGGCGCGAAATTTGTCAAGACATGCAGCGGTTTTACCGAAGGAGGGGCAACGGTGGACGATATCCGGCTGATGCGCCAGAGCGTCGGGGCCGAGATGGGAGTCAAGGCTTCGGGCAAGATTCGCAGTTTGGAGAAGGCCCTGGCCCTGATTGAGGCCGGGGCTACCCGGCTGGGGGTGGGGGCCGGAGTAGAAATCGCCGAACAGGAGAAGCTGGCCCAAAAGCAGCCCTGAACAGGGATGCTGCCGGCAGATCTGGAGAAAGGTATATATGACACCGGAACAAAAAATACTTTGCGCCATTGCCAGAAAAAAAAACGACGGTCTGCCTGTTGATATCGGCTTCTCCAACGAGGAGACCAAACGGCAGTATGCAGCCGCGTTCCATATGTCCGAGGAGGAGTTTTCCGCCTATGTGGGAAGCAATGATTTCCAGCCGCTGTACCTGATGGAAGACATTTTTTGTTTCCTGAAGAATCAGCGGCTAGTTGAATTTGCCGTGGAGAATGGTTTTGCCTTTCCCGCTCCGGACCGGAATCTTGTCTATGACCGCTGGGGGGTGGGCTGGGAATTAGCCGGCGGGTACGGGCAGCGTCCCGTGGTGCACCCCCTGGATACCATCGAGGCTTTGCGTAATTACCAGCCTCCTGACCTTAACATTCCCGGCATGTTTTACCAGGCGGAACAGCAGTTAAACAAACTTAAGCAGGCGGGATTTGCCACCCGAATTGCACAGTTCCTCTCGTTATTTGAAAAAGCCTGGGTGCTGATGGGATATGAAAATTTTTTCATCCATTACCATGAGCATCGGCAGGCCGTAGAAAGCCTTTTGGACAAGATCACCGAGTACCGGGTCGCGATGGCGGAGAAGATAGCCACCTATGATACTACCTGCGGCCATACGGGCGATGATTATGGCTTGCAGACAGGTCCGGCCATGTCGCTGGCCATGTGGCGGGAACTGTTCAAGCCCCGGCTGGCACGCATCTGGTCGGTCTATAAAAAACATCGTATTCCGGTCATGCACCACTCCTGCGGCGACTGCAGGATGTTTCTGGAGGACATGATTGAAATTGGACTGGATGTTCTCCACCCGGTCCAGGCATCCGCCATGCCCATTGAAGACCTGCAGCAGAAATTCGGCTCCCGGCTTACCTTCTACGGGGGAATCGACTGCCAGGATGTCCTGCAAAAAGGTTCCCCCGATGACGTGCGGGACAATGTTCGCAAAACGGTGGAAATCCTGGGCCAAAACAACGGGCTGATCCTGGGCGCCTTAAACATCATGCCCGATATGCCGAAAGCAAATATTGAGGCTTTGCTGGAGAGCGTACATTCCTACAAGACCCATCGGTCGCAGTAAAAGGATCTTCTCCTGAAAGAAAATGGAAAAATGAGCGATTGTCTTTTGGGTATTGATATCGGCACGACCAACATCAAAGCGGCGGTTTTTGCCGTCGATGGGACCGAGCTGTGCCAGAGCAATTATGAACATTCCACCCTCCATCCCTATGCCGGGTGGGCGGAACAGGATAGCAACACCTGGTGGACCGGCACCCGGAAGGTTCTTCAGGATATCAGTCAAAATAGTAGTCTGGTCGGGAACATCAAAGGAATCGGCATAACCTCGCAGGCACCGGCGCTGGTTCCCCTCGATGCCGCGGGGCAGCCGCTGCGCAACGCCCTGATCTGGATGGATACCCGTTCCGCCCCGCAATGCCGGAAAATCCGGGAGGTCTTCGGGGAAGAGCGAATCAGGGAAATAACCGGCAATCGAACGGATGCCTCCTACATCCTGTCGAAAATCCTGTGGTTTAAGGAAAACGAACCGGAATTATTCCGGAAAACGGCTCAGATTTTAAACGTGAATTCCTACATCGCTCACAAGCTGGGCTGCCAGTATTTCATTGATCTCTCCCATGCCAGCCTCAGCCAGATGTTTGATGTTCGCACGCAAAAATGGTCCGAGGAAATCACGGACTTCTTCGAAATTCCTCGCCGCCTCTTGCCTGAAATTTACGAGCCGGCGGCGGTGGTAGGGCAGGTTTCCGCTGAGGCCTCCCGGGCTACCGGCCTCCCGGCGGGCATTCCCATCGTTGCCGGTATTGTGGATGCCAATGCCGCCGCCCTGGCGGTGGGGATTGTGGGAAAAGGCGATGGCGCCCTCATCATGGGAACCTCTTCCGTCCTTATCATGGGTATGGATTCCTGGGCGGAATGCGGCAACCTGGCGGAAATCTATCATGTTTCCACCCAAAAGACCGTTGTCTATGGGCCTATGAGCGCCACCGGAGCTTCGCTGAAGTGGATCCGCGACCAGTTTACACAAAAGTCCGGCCCGGACGGGGACGAAGATCTCTACCGCCAACTGACCGGGGAAGCCGCGCAAATCCCGCCCGGCGCGGATGGATTGATCTTTCTGCCTTACATGATGGGGGAAAGGGCGCCCCTGTGGGATCCCTATGCCCAGGGAACGTTATTTGGGTTATCGCTTGCCACCACCCGCGGGCATATGGTCAGAGCCATTATGGAAGGCGCTGCTTTTGCGATTAACGACAACTACCAGGAGGCGCAGCGGCTGGGCCTGCAACTGAACCGCCTCATGGCCGTGGGCGGCGGAAACAATGAGTTTTGGCTGAAGATCATCGCTTCCGTTCTGAATGTTCCCATTTCCCTGCCGGTCCGCTCCAACGGCACGGTTTGGGGGGCGGCAATTTTGGCGGGAGCGGGAACGGACCTTTACCCGGATCTGGAAAAAACCGCGCGGGAAAGCCTGTCACTGCGAAAAACCTTTGAACCGGAACCCTGCTGGCACACCCATTATCAAAAGGTCTTTGCCATCTATAAGGACCTGTATGCCCAACTGAAATGCAATATGCACCGTCTGGCTGAAACTAAGTTTAGAGTAGTAACTACGGAATAATTACCTACCAGGAGAATAGAGCATGGGAAAGAATTACTTTGATTTGTCGGGGCGGGTAGCGGTGATCACCGGGGCCGGCGGCGGGCTGGGTCGGGTCATGGCCGCGGGTCTGGCGCAATATGGCGCCCGGATCGTGGCGGCGGACCTCAGTGCCGACGGGGCACAGGAAACCGCCGGACTCGTCCAAAAAGAAGGGCAGGAAGCCCTGGCGATCCAGTGTGATGTGTCCAGCCAAAACGATGTGGATCAAGTTGTAGCGCGCACCGTGGAAAAATTCGGGACCATCGATATCCTGATCAACAGCGCGGCCGCCACCAAATATTGCTCCTCGCTGACCATCGCGGTGGAGGACTGGATGCATGTGATTGACGTGAATCTCAAGGGAACCTTTATGTGCTGCCAGGCGGCCGGCCGGGTTATGGAAAAGAAGAAAAAGGGGAGCATCATCAATATGTCCTCCATCTATGGCATCGCGGGCGTCGAACGCGGCATATCGGCCTATGCCACCAGCAAGGGCG
>JAKQBU010000230.1 GCA_029573975.1 Planctomycetota bacterium | reverse complement strand
AAAATGTGTTCCGGCCAGCTTCGCCTGCCCCTGGTCGGCCTCAGCCCCAGCAAAGAGGAGCAGCTCGTCCAGATCCTGACCGACTACGGCCTGCTGAAGAATGCGTGAAGGCCGCCGGGGTGCAGGCGGGCAGACGCGGTTACATAGATCTTTCCCGCCAAAGTAAAGGCTTATGGTGCAATAACGCATCCGATGGATCGAGAAGAATAATCAAGACGTTGGTTCGCAATGTAGCAGAGCAGTTTAACTAGTATAAACAACATGTTAACAGGAGATGTTATGAGAAAGCTTACCCCCATTTTATTGTCTCTGCTCTTAATTCTGATTCTAAGCCCACTGAGTTATGGCTTGGAATTTGAAGCCATAACCGTTTTTGGCTGCAATGACAACGGTACACAAGACGGCCATGCCCGTTGGAATACCGGACCGGTGGACCCCTGCTGGGATATATTCCTATATCCCGGTGACATCGTCAAAAATGTCATTCAGGCAAAATGGATGAATGACCAGGGCAGCCATGTGGTGAAATTCAGCCCGGAAGTGGGCAGTGCCACCTATACCTTCCATTTTGAATGCGACGGCAATCTGGGCATTTTCGGTATGAATCTCTTCGGCCCGGATAAAAATCATCCTGTGATCTCCGTTTTTGCCCCCGTAACTGGCGATGCAGCCAATCCAGCTTCCTTCAAGGTCAACCGTTCCGGGAACACCATGGGTTGGCCGTTGAGCGATGTTCCGGCCGCCGGCTCTCTCAGTTATGATGGGTTTGAAGGCTCCCTCTGGATTCATAACGACGCCAATGGCGGAAAAAAATATACCATTACCGATTTCAAAATTCTGGTTCCCGCAGCGGCGGGCAATCTGGACTTTGTTGGACCCGGCGAGATCAAGGCCAGCGGACGGGCGGATTATGTCGGCCAGTTCACCATCCAGGTCGAGAATCTCGCTTCTGCGCCCCAGGACTGGCTGCTCTGGACTAGTGCAGTGGCCCAGATGAAGATCGGTTCCAACAATGCCGATGGTTCCTGGACTCAGAAGTACGATTATCAGAACGCAAAGCCGCCTTTCTCCTTCACCTATGATGGGAAATCTTCGAACGAACTGCTGAAAAGCTGGAAGTTTGACTCCGAGCATAAGGAACTCGACCAGGATCGGACCGCTCATATTCTGACCTGGCAGGATCCGAAAACCGGCCTGCAGGTTCGCTGGGAAGGACTGGAATATAGCGACTATGAAAGTATCGAGTGGACTGTTTACCTGACGAATAACGGCCAGTCGGATACCCCGATGATTGAAAACATCATGGCCCTGGATGCCGATTTCCAGCGGGCCTCCGGCAGCGAATATCGCCTGCATCACTGGAGCGGCACCTTTGTGACCGCCGACGATTATGCCACCAAGATGACCGTGCTCGATGCCGGCCAGCAGGCATACTTCGAACCTACCGGCCGCAAATCCGGCACCTCCGGCAATTGGCCCTATTACAATCTGGAAGCCGGCGACGAAGGCCTTATTGCCGTGGTCGGCTGGCCGGGTTTCTGGTTTGCCGACTATCGGCGGGACCAGAACAAAGGCTTGCACATAGCCGCCGGTCAGAAAATCATGCACTTCCAGCTCCAGCCCGGCGAGATGATTCGTACCCCCCTGATCGTCC